>NC_021986.1 GCF_000444875.1 Streptomyces collinus Tu 365
GGGGGGCAGAGGCCATGCGGCTACGCCGCGTCACCTCCGGGCCTGCGGCCCTCACGGACGGTGACGGTCACTCTCCGCGGTCGTGCCTACGGCACATCCCCGCCGCCGTGTCAACCCCCGCGCGCAACTTTTCCCCGACAACCTGCGGTTGTCGTCCGCCGTCCCGGGACCGCACCCCCCACCCGATCACCCCCCACCGGCCGGGCTACGCCCACGGCCGGCCCCTCGGCCGTCTGTGGCCCACAGGTTCCCCCCGCCGCCTACGGCGTCTCGTCCGGGCATACCCCCCCCTGCTACGCCACCCCACCGAACGCGCCGAGCCCGCAAAGGCCGGCGGCGCGTCGGCCGACACACTCCGTCTGTCCCCGTGAGGCTGCGGGTATCGGCCATGCCTGGCCTGCCCTGCTTCGCCGCTCGGCCGGTTCTGCACCGAGGGCGCACGGGGTCCCGATCCGGCGTCTGGGGCCCCTTCCCGGTCCCCGTACGCGTCCCCGCGTGCGGGCCGTTCAGGCTCGGCACTGTCCCCATGGCCCCCATCGGGGCACCCGGTAGCTGTGGTGTAGGCGGCCCGGTTCGCGCCGAGCTGGCCGTCACACTCTCCCCGTTTCACCCTGCAATAGTTACTGAGAGCAACCTTGCAGCCTTCCCGGGGCCGACTCCACGGGGCCGCCTCCCGGCGTGCCCGCTCTCGTCCACCGGGGCCCACCTAGGGGCCCGGTCGGCGTCCCTGGCCAGAATTGAGCATGACGACAACTCAGAGTTGTCATCGTCTCGCGAACTCAATTTCCGGCGTGATACCGTGCCCTTTGCGTGTTAGGCACGTCCCACCGGGGACAGACGGTAGGTCTTTCAGGGCTCCCAACCCTGTGACCTGCACATATGTATTACAAAGTTGCACCGCCTTTGTCGGGAGGCTGGTTGGAGTAACGCCCACTTCGGGCAAGGGTTACGAGTTGTGCCGCCGTGACCTGCCCATTTCCGTTCTGCGGAGTGCCATCCTCACAGTCCCGTGAGTCACTTTCCGCGTAGGCACAGCGAACCCCCGGGCGGTCAGGCCCGGGGGTTTCGCACGTGGGGAGGGAGTTACGGAGTGTGTCCACTTTTACCCCCTCCTTACTCGCACAAACGTGTGCGGTTGATCACTGGCTGACAGCCAATCCGCAGCGTACACCTACATTCCGTAGGGCCGGTAGCAAGGTGCGTCGGTGAAGGTCCCGTGACTTATCGAACGTCTGTCGCAACACGATCTGTGACGGAACCTGACCGGAGCGCAACCTACCCTAACCCCATACGCGTAGCTCAATCGCCAGGGGAGTGACCCCCTCAGTGTCGCCCAAGTCGTTCTGCGCGATGTATGCGGACAGGGCCGCGCCCACGTCCCCGCCCTCGGCTTCCACGCGATCGAGCATGTCCTGAGCGTGCCCTTCCCCCTGGTGAGCGCCACCAAAACCGAGTTCGATCGTGTGCTCAGTCTCCGAGGCCGGCGGTTCCCGGTGGCCGCTCTTACCGATCGGGACGGACGTCGGGTAGACCACCGTGAACGCCACCTTCGAGCCGTCGGCCGCCGCCTGGCGGAGCCGGTTCCGGATCGAGCGGGCCCCCGAGCGTACGGCTTGCTGCTTCACACGAACCACACGTCTGTCCGCATAGTTCGTCTTCTGCCGGACCTTCGCCTGTTGGCCACTCTTCGTCATGCGGCGCGGGGCCTCGGGGATCGTGACGGGCTTCCCCTGGCGCTGGTCACGCAGCGCACGCAACGACGGCTCTAGGTTCCGGTACGGCTTGGCCCCCCGCTCGATCTGCGTCATGACGGCCGAGTCTCGGCCCACGGCCCGAGCAATCTCGGCCTTCGTCATGCCCATGGACAGCAGCTCGTTCACGAGATCCTGACTGCTCACTGCATCTCTCCCGTCTCGTACGCGCCCTCGATCGTCCGCTTCAACTCGGACAGGGCCCCGTCACTCTGGGGCCACTCGAACGAGCCCCGGGCGCGGCCGGTGAGCCGGAACACGCCGGGCTTGCCGTTGTCCGGCCACTCGGGGTCACCCACGAGTGTCAGGCCGTCGGTGCGCAGTCCGATCACCGACCCGGGCGGGACGTGAAGCGCGCCCGTGCGGACCCCGTCCACCATGGGGTGTTCGAGCAGCCGCGTACGGCACCGGCCCCAAATCTCGGCCGCCCACTCGGGATGGCTCGTGCGCTCGGTCCACTCCGAGCGCTCCCCGGCCGTCTCCCACACGTACCGCCCGGCCACTTCCCGCACCTGCACATCGGTGGGGAGCGGTTCGCCCTCGGCCGCCGTGTGGGTCACGGCCCGGACCCGGGACGCGAAGGCCCCGATCGTGCCGAGCAGCATCATCCGCACGGCCGCCTTGACGAGCTGGGGGGAGCGGCCCGCCTCGGCCGGGGCCGACTCGGCCCGGGTGTAGATGCTCATGAGCGCGTCCCGCCAGTTGTTGAGCGGCTTTCCCTCGGCGAAGTGGAACCCCTCGATGACGTCGCAGCGCCACCCGTGCTCGCGCGCTACGGCCAGCTCGGACGCCGAGCACCACGAGCGGAACGTTTGGCCGGGGGTGGACGGCCACACCCACCCCTCGGCGGACAGGTGGGGGAGGATGCCGATGTGGTCCCACCCGGTGGGGACCGTGGCCCGGACGAGCCACCGGCCCCGCCGCCCGAGGGCCGCCGCCTGGCCGTCGTCGTCAAGGGCGTCCCACGCCCGCTTGTTCACCATCGTCGGGAGGCCGACCGGCATCCCCCACGTGAGCGCGGCGTAGGCAATGCGCATGTCGTACTGCGTCACCATGCCGACGCTCACCGGCTCGTGAGAGACGAGTTCGCGGCGGCCCTGGCCGGACGTGTGATGGATGAGCTGGCGCAGTTCCTCGGACAGCACCGGGAACCCCTTCGAGCGCTCGGGGATCATCCGACGCCACATGTCCCGGCCCGTCGTGGCGGGGGTGGACATGAGCACGGTCCCCGAGCACGCCGCGTCAAGCATGTGCCGCAGCGCGGCCCACGCCATGGCCGCGTCCCTGGCCGAGTAGTCCCCGTGCCCGAACCACACGGCGGCGTGCTGCACTTCGAGGGCGCGGCCGTCGGTGTGCTTCCACCGGCCGGTGAGTGACGCGTCGTCCGACAGATGGTGACTGCCGGACCACCCCTCGGGGACCGGGTCCAGGAACCACGCGCGGGCCGCCGCCGCCGCCGAACCGTGCTCGCGTACCCGGTCCGGGGTCACCCCCGGCCGGTACGGGCCGACGAAGAACACGCGCTCCGTCCCGGCCGGGACGCCTTCGAGCAGTTCGGCCGCCGAGCCCGCGCGCCACGGTAGCTGTCCCTCGAAGTGGTGGGCCGGGTTGTTGCCGTGGGACGCGTGCCACTTCCCGGTGGCGACGTTCACGAACAGCGTGCGCCGTTCCTCCCGAGGCTTGGCCCACCGGTCGGACACGAGCCCGGCCGCGTGGCCGAGCTGGCGGACGCGGTCCACGGCCCCGGGCGTGAACGAAGGCCGGCGCTCGTCCTCGGCCTCGGCCGCGGGCTCGGGGTCCGGGTCATCGGCCACGGCCTGGCGCTCGGGCTTGGCCGCCTTCGGCCGCTTCGGGTTCGGCGTCCCGGCCGCCTTACGCACCCGGCGCACCCCGCCCACGAGCTGGCCCACGCGGCTGACGGTGTACCCGGCGTCCTCGGCCACCTCGGGCGCGGACGCCCCGAGTTCGATGGCCCGCCGCAGGTTCTCGACAATCCGCGCTTCGGCCTTCGCGATCAGGTCCCGGTCTTTGCGGATCTTCCCCCGAACCTGGGCAAGGGTCTCGGCCGCTTTCTCAGCCACTTTCACTCACTTTCAAGGGTTGGCCCCCGGCCCGACGCCGGGGGCGAAACAGACGACAACCCGGGGTTGTCGTTCAACGGACGCGGGAACGCAGCGCGCCCACGGCATGGCCGATGCAGCACGCATCCCCGGAGACGAGCGTCTTGGCGTCCAGGCCGAAGTACGTCCCGTCCCGGGATTCCCGGATGTGGAACTGACCCCCGTACGTCAGTTCCTCGGCGTGGGCCCACCCGCGCACGGGAACCGGCTCGGGTTCCCGCTCGGCCGTGGCCCCGTAGGGGTAGGCGAGTATTTCCACCGGCCGCCGCTCGGGCGCGGTGTTCAGCCACAACAGGCACCACACACAAGGCATGTCACCCATGAACAGTTTCCTCGGACTTTCGCTGAGTTCCGGCGCAGTTTGGGGGAGCGACGCGCAGCAGCACACACGCCGGGTCAGGGAGCGGTTCCGCTCCCAGTAGGCCCGGCGATACTGCGCGCAATGTGCGGTGTGCCCGGCCGACACCTTCGCGTTGTCGGCCGGGCACCGTGCACCTACCTCAGCCATGCCTCGGCCAGCAGCCACCGAAGTGACCGCACCCGAGACATGGCGTCGCCGAACTCAGTTGCCCGCTTGTCCTTCGCGAGCGGGCCCATGTACCACCGGACCCACGCGGCCACGTCCGCGTCCCACAACTCGACTTTGACCCGCTCACAGCACCAGTCGCCGAGCGCGCGCAGTTCGGCCCCGGTCGGCCGGATGATGTCCGCCGGCACCCCGTGCGTGATGGAGCAGAACCTTCCCAAGAGTTCCGTCCCCGAGCACAGCGTTACCCGGTCGGTGCTGTAGGCCGTCGGTGCGGTCAGTCCGATGTGGTGGTGGAACACGGCCGGGTTGTCGTGCGCACGGGTCAGCGTGAGCCACGGGCCGCCCTGGCCGTCGTCAACTGCGGACGCCCGCAGCATGAGCATGAGCGTGTGCGGATGGGGCCGGTACGGCCGCAACCTGTCTTCCTGCTCGATGGCATGAGTCATCGAAACTTCTCCTCACAGTCCCTTGCGACACTTCGAAGTGCCGCGCTCAAACTGTAGCGGATTTTAGTTTGTGTGCAATAGACTGGGCACGGCCCCGTCGGGGGGTCAGGGAACTGAGGGAGTTTCACCATGGCGAAGCACGCCGCACCGAAGCGCCGGAAGCAGCCGATCGAGGACGACGAGTACGCGAAGTTCCTCGGCCGCGCGATCCTCGGCATGGAACGCCGCGCGTCCGAGAACCCGGAAGCGCTCGCGTACTTCCTGACTCTTCAGGAAGAACTCAAGACGGCCATCGACCGCGCGGGCTACCGGCTCCACGTCGAGAACGGGTGGAGTCTTCAGGAGATCGCGACGCAGCTTGGCTACGCGGGCCACAGCATGAGCCGTCAGAACGCAGTGAAGCGGTGGGGCCCCTCGGCCATGGCGCGCAAGCTCGGTATCCCCTCGATCACGAAGAAGATCAACGAGCGGCGCGACGCGATCCGGGCCCACGTCGGCGACGAGCTGGCCGCGCGCCGCGCGCGTAAGGCGGTGTGATCCGGGTATCCGGATAGGGCCCGCGAAGGCCCCCCACAGGACAGTGACGCGGCCCCCGTACGTGAACCGACAAACGTACGGGGGCCGCCGTACGTCATCCCGCCTTCGCGGCCGGGCTCGTCGGCCCCGAGCTGGCCGCGCTACAGTGGCCCCGGTCCGAGCGCCGGTCCGGTGGAGCCTGGGGGGTTGCGCCGAGCCGGGGCCGTGGAACGGACGGCCCGTGCCGGACACACAGAACGGCCCCGCGTAGAGGTGCGCGGGGCCGTTCGCCTACTCTGGGTCGTACCGGGTGCCGCAGACTCCGACGGCGGTGGGCCCACCTGATCGGGCCCGGTAGAACGGCCCCTCACGGACGCGTGAGGGGCCGTTCGCTTGTCCCGGCCGTGGAGTCGTCGGCCGGGACGCCGGGGGACAACCCGGGGTTGTCGTCCTACAGCAGCCCGCGCGCCCAGTCGTGAAGCTGCGCGGCCGAGCCGTTGTAGACGTCCCGGTCGTAGCTCGGGCCGTCCGCGTACTGATGGAACTTCCACGGGTGCTCGATCCGGGGCCGGCCCGCGCTCGTGTAGTCCGCGATCCACAGGCCGTCGCCACAGGCGGACGTCGAGTCGTGGTGGAACCAGAAATCGGTGTTGCAGTACAGGACGATCCGGTGGTTCGGGCGCAGCCGCTTGACGGCCGCAAGGAACGCGTCCTTCTCCTTGTTGCTCGCGTAGGTGCCGGCCTCGGTGGTCTCCCAGTCCACGGCCAGGATGTCACCGGGGACGCTCGCGCACTGCGTCACGAACCACTCGGCCTGTGCCGAGATGTTCCCGGGCCACAGGAAGTGATAGAACCCCACGGTCCGGCCCGCCTTACGGGCCGATGCCGCCTGTGCCTTCTGCACCGGGGACACGTAGGTGTGTCCCTCGGTCGCCTTGACGAAGGCGAAGGACACCCCCGCCACCGAGCCGGGGAGATCTTCCGACTGTTCGCCCGAGACGTCGAGTCCGTACGTGAGCATTGCGCACACCCCATCACTGTTGGCTACGGCCTATACGCAGCGCTACCATGCTAGCGACATACCCCCCGGGGGTATACGCCTACAGCAAGGGGAGGGCCCTGTGCCGACCCGACGAATCATGGAACTCACAGTCCTGACCGTGATCGCGGTCCGGCCGGCCTTCGGTCTGGCGCGGCTGTGGGCGTCCAAGACCCTGGCCCAGACTTCGCGCGGCAACTTCGTTCACGGAGTGGCCGAGATTGTGACGGTGCTCGCGTGAGTACGCCCACCCAGACGTCCGGGATCGCGACCGGAAAGCAGCAGCCACAGACGACGATTGAGCCCGCCGGTGGGCCCTTCATTCGCCACTCTCAGCCGGGCCGCCGTCAGCAGTACGACGTCACCGGCGTGCAGTTCGGCGGCACCGTGACCCAGCCACTCGTCAGCGTGCCGGGCTACGTGCGCGGGTACCGGTACACCATCACCGCGTCCGGCGGTTCCGGCACTTCGGTGGCCGGTAAGGCGGACGCACCCTTCAACTGTGTCTCACTTGTCACGGTTAAGGATGCTTTCGGCAACCCCCTGATCGTGGGCCCCGGGTACGAGATGCTGTACCTCCTGCCGAAGTATTCGGGTCAGTTCGGCATCGGCCCGATGCGCGACATCACGTCCTTCCAGTCGTACAGCGCGATCGCGGCGGCCACCGGGAACTTCCAGTTCTCGACCTACCTCCCGCTCGAATTCGTCAAGGCATACGGCGTGATCTCGGGCGCGAACGCTTCGCTGCTGCCGACGATCACCCTGAACATGGCCGCCTCGGGCACGGTCTACAGCACCGTTCCGACGACGCTCCCGACGCTCGAAGCGCGCTGCGACGCCGACTTCTACTGGCTGCCCGAGGGCGTGTCCGTGGAGCCCCCCGGCCTCGGCACCACCTGTCAGTGGGTGTACCAGCAGGCCAACCCCACGATCGCGCCGAGCAGCACCACCACCGTGCAGCTCCCCCGCCTCGGTGGCTACCTCTCCGAGATCATCCTGATTCTGCGCGACTCCACCGGCGCGCGCGTGGACGCCTGGCCGTCGCAGTTCAGGCTGCTCGTGGACGGTGTTCCGTTGATCGACTCGTCCCTCAACGAGGTGTACGACGACATGCAGAACACCTACGAGAACACCACCCGCCCCACCGGCGTCGTGGCGTTCAGCCGGAAGACGTCGCTCAACCAGCAGAACCAGGGCCTGTTCGACACCGGCGAAACCTTCCTCAGCACGAACCCCGGAACGCTCATCGAGATCCAGGGCGCGCCGTGGGGAACCGGCGGCACCGGCCCGTACACCCTCTCGTGCCTCGTGGGTCAGGTGGTCCCGTCCGGGACGCTGATCCAGGGACTCCCGGAGCTGTAGGCCATGCCCGGACTCAGCCTCGGAATGAGCATGGGCGCGGCCGTCCCGGCGGCATCGCTGCCCCCGTCCTACGCGCAAGAGCCCGCCGCGCAGACGATCAGCGCGCGGGCGTACGGGGTCACCTCGGGCGGTATGCCCGGGGGCCCCGGCCACACGGCCGCATACGGGTCCGTCGGCGTCGGCGTCGCCGCGACGGTGTTCCTGGTGTGGCTCTGGTACACGCTCCCCCGGTAACCGCCGGCACTTCGCACGAAGGGAAAAGATCATGAACAAGTCGTTCCTGTTCGGCGTCGTCGTCGGCGCCGGTGGACTGTGGGCGTACCACAAGTTCCTCAAGCCCATGCCGTCCTCGGCCGTCCGCTAAGGCCGGCCCATGCCTGCCATCGGGATGGGGCTCCTCTGGGGTGGCTACACGCTGCTCTTTTGGGGGTTCTGCAAGATCAAGGGGTATGACATCGGCCTCGGCGAGATCGTCATCCCGGGCAAGTGGGACGGGCATTGGCCGCCGCCGCTGGTCAAGGACGATGCCCCCTCACCGATGGGCGGGCCGGGCCACAACGGCGTGGCCCCCGGGGACCACCCGGGCGACGCGCCATGGTCCTACACGGACCCCAACACGTCCGGCGCATCGGCGAAGGGCAAGGGCTCGTCGTCGTCCGGCGGGGGGGTGTTCAACGCGTGAAGAGTGTCATCCTCGCGTGGCTCGTCGGCGAAGGTCTCATGACCTACAAGGACGTGCGCAAGAACAAGCGGCCCCCGCTCCCCGCCGAGCTGCTGGCCACGAGCGGGCTGTTCGTGCTGCTCGGCATCCTCGGCGAGTCCGCGCCCAAGCTGGCGTCCACGCTCGCGTGGGGGTTCGACGCGGCGGCGTTCCTGACGCTGTGGGACAACCCGGCCGGTAACGCGATCAAGTCCAAGACCCCCGGGTCCAAGTCCAAGACAGCGAAGGCGAAGTGACATGCGCCCCACATCACTGCTCGGCCTGGCCGGGCTCGTCGTCGTCGGCATCATCGTGGCCGACGTCCTGATCCACCCGGCCGGGACCAAGGCCGCCGCGGCCGGTCTCGTGTCCATCATGACCCCCGCCGAGCAGGCACTTCTCGGCACTCCCCCGAAGTAGGTGGCCCGTGCGTTACTCGATGCTGGACCCCCGAGCCCCCGGCCGCCCCGTGGGTGCGCTCATGCCGCAACCGGCCATCATGCCCACGGCATCGAGCAACGGACTCATGCGCGTCCACGGCTCCCCGGGCACCACGCCCATACGCGCCCCCAAGCCGAACGCGCTCCCGCAGACGGCCGCCGGCACCCGCTCGAATCAGCCGAGCTACGTCAGCCCGGACGTGATGTACCCGAGCATTTACTACCCGACGGCCGAGCACTGCCACCCGCCGGTGGGGCTGTTCCGCGACAACCAAATGCCGGTCCCGGCGCGGCGCGTCTACAACATGCCGCGCATCGCGCAGAAGACGCGGCGCGTCGGTGGTCAGTCTCAGATCGGGCAGCCTGCCGTGATCCAGACGTGGCCGCAGTGGAGGGGACGGTAAGCCGTGGCCGAAGGTGAGGAGACGTCGGGCGGCGGGGGGCTCAACAAGCGGATCGGTCCGCTTCCGCTGTGGGTGTGGGCCCTCGGCGTCGGCGGTATCGGCGGGCTGCTGTGGTTCTGGAAGCGGGGCGGGTCCGCCGCCACCACGGCGGCCGACTCGGCGGCGGCCGGGTCCGGCGAGACACCGCCCACGAGTCTGGTCCCGATCAATCAAGGGCTGTCCGAGTCACAGGCGGACGCGATCCTTGACGCGATCAAGAAACTCCAGGGCAAGCCCTCGGACGACGACGACGACGATGACGACGACGACGACGACAAGCCGAAGCCGAAGCCGAAGCCGAAGCCGAAGCCGAAGCCGAAGCCGAAGCCGAAGCCGGGCCCCCGGACAGTGACCGTCGTCAAGTGGCACCCGTCCCCTCACACCCCGTGGAACAGCACGCTGTGGGGGATCGCGAACCACGAGCACGTCAAGGGCGGGTGGCAGTACCTACAGCGGATCAACCACCTCCACGGGGACCCGAAGCGGGCGTTGCAGCCCGGAATGAAGATCAGGCTCGGCGCGTGATCCGGACGACAACCCCGGGTTGTCGTCCATCGAGACAGGAGACATGCCCATGTGCATCGGCTGTGGCGGGAAGTGCAAGGGCGGCACGCGGGCCCAGGACGGCCCGCGCTTCACGCGGCCCCCGGGCGGCCCGGATCTCCGCGTGGTGGGGACGAGCAACGGGCCCACCGAGGCCCCGACCGTCCCTGACTCGGTCGTGCGCCGCACCCCCGGCGGGCTGCTCACGTACGAGGACCTTTACACCGGGCTCGGGCCGGACAACAAGCCCGCTCTCCTGATCGCGCCCGGGACCTTCGGCACGTACGCGCAGAGAGCAGGGAGGGCGTAGCCATGTGGACCCGTGGACGACTCCGCCGCGTGCACACCCCGCCGTACCCCCACGTGTGGGTGGACACCCGCCAGGGCGCGCTACAGGGCTCGGGGGCCGTCCCCCTGAACCTGCCCGCGCCCACTGTGGAGATGGACCCGAGCGACAAGCGGACGTGGCGTCGGCCCGTCCGCTTCACCTGACAGGAGAGACCCCGTGGCAGACGTCGGGGCCATGACCGAGGGCGACGCGGTCGCCATGCTCGTGGCGGCCGGGCTCGTGATGGAGTGCATAGCAGCGTCGTGCAGCTCCCCGCAGACGGCCGAGATCAACGCGAGCAAGCGACAGGCCACCCTCATGAAGTGGGTGCACATCGGCATCGTTGAGTCGGCCGTGCTGATCGGCATCGCGGCCATGGTGACGAAGCGGCCCGCCCCGATCATCTGGGGCGGGGTGCTGGCCGGCGGCACGATGTACGCCCAGTACCGACACGCGCTCAAGGCCGGGCTCAAGTCCAACGCGCCCGGCACCGAGAACTGATCGGGGGCCCCACCATGCCCGCGTCTACCGAGGATGCTTTTCTGTGGGCCATCCGACAGATGGAGTCGGGAGGCAACTACAAGGCGCACAACCCCGGTGGGGCCCTCGGCGCGTATCAGGTCATGCCCGAGCACCTGGCGGGCGGGAACGAGTGGGCGGGCCGCGTGTTCGGCCACTCCGTCACCCCTCAGCAGTTCCTCAACAGCAGGGACATGCAAGATCAGATGGCCCGCGTCATCCTCGGCGGGTACTACCAGAAGTACGGGGCCGCCGGGGCCGCCGCCGCGTGGTTCAGCGGGTCCCCGGACCCGAACAGCAACGCGTCCGACGGGAACACCACGGTCCGGAACTACGTGAGGACCGTGCTCGCGCTCATGGCGAAGGCCCCGGCCGGGGGCGTCGGCTCGTCCGGCTCGTCCGTCTCGGACGGTGTCCTGACCACCGGTAAGGACGCCTCGGCCGCGAACGCCACACAGGCGTCCTACAAGGACGATCCGAAGTGCCTGATCGGGATGGACATCCCTCTCGTGGGCGGCGTGTGCCTCCTGACCAAAGGCCAGGCGCGCGCCATCGAGGGCGCGCTGTTGCTCATCGCGGGCGGCATCATTGCGTCCGGTGGCCTGATCATCCTTGCGGCGTACGGACTCAAGTCTTCCGGCGCGCTCGAAGGCGTGGCGAAGGCGGCACAGGTGATCCCCGGGGCCGGCGGTGTGGCCGCGAAGGCGGCCGAAGCGTCCGGCGCGCTCAAGGCCGGGCCGTCGTCGTCGAGCGCCAGGCGCTCGAAGGCCAATCAGGAACAGCTCAGGCTCAACCGTGAGCGGCGGGCCGCCGAGAACCACGCGCGGCGGAAGCAGCGCGGACAGGGGCCCTCGGCTCAGTCCGACGATCAGGGCTCGTCGTCGTCCGGCTCGAAGGCCGGCGGAGCGTCCGCCAGCAAGGGGGAGTGATGAACCCGGCCGAGATCATGACCGTGGCCGCCTCGGCGGCGGCCGTGCTCGGCGTCCTCGGCGGGACGCTGCGGTATCTCCTGCGCCTGGCCGTCACGCTCGAATCCACGAGCACGGCGTTCACCCGGCATGTGTCGTCATCTGACGAGCTGCACCGCGCCCTCACCGAGCGCGTGACGCAGCACGGGGAGCAGCTGGCCGCGCTCACCGCGCGCGTGGAAGGGCTGAGGCATTGAGCAGCCCCCACGACTACCCCGCGACGCGGTTCCCGCTCACCGCCTCGGCCTCGGGCAAGTTCGCGGCCGACGGGACACTCACGCTCAAGGTCACCCCGCCGCAGTTCGAGTTGTGGGAGATCAACCTGACCGGCGTGTTCACGGACGATCCGGCCACGGCAACGGTGATCCCCGAGGCCGATCTGTATCAGGGGGTTGTGTCCCCGGTGGCGTGGCGCGGCGGCACCTACAGCGGGAACCGCGATCAGTCCACGGCTCACATCTTCCTGCAACGGGACGAGCCCCTGTACTGCGTATGGACCGGCGGCACTTCGGGGCGTACGGGCACGCTCGCAGTGTCCGGCTGGATATGGAGGTGACCCCCGGTGGGTGGCTTCACGAACCCCGTGTTCGGCGGGAACGTCTTGATCCGACCGGCCGTCCGCTCCCCCAACTACGTGGCCGGGTCCACGGGGTGGAGTATCAACCGTGACGGCTCGGCGGAGTTCAACAACATCGTCATCCGCAACGGCACCACGCAGGGCGGCGTGTCCCTGTACTACAACGGGACCCCGGCGCTCGGGAACCTGATCCTGTCCATCGCGGCGGCGGCCGGGACGGACCCGTTCGGCAACGCGTACGCGGCCGGGCTCACCCTGTACGACCCGACCGGCACGATCAACCTTGACGGCACGGCCGCCACGTGGAACGCCACCCCGAGCGGCGCGGGCATACAGGTGGCCGTGGGCGGCGGCTCGGTGCTCATGCAGTTCTCGCCCACGGTCGTATCCGGGGTGACGTGGAACAACGGGGCCACCGGGGCCACGACTCAGTCACGCCTCGGCACGAACACCCCGCTCGTGTTCATCGAGTCGCCCACGAACAGCGCCACGCCGGGGGCCACGGCCACGCTGAGTCTGTACGGCGGCCCGCAGACGTCGAACGGTGACGTCCTGTCCGAAGCGATCGTTGACGCGGCCCGGACGTGGATCAACTCCAATGCGGCGTGGGTCACCGGGGCGTGGACGAAGCTCAATGAGGCGTGGCAGACACCGGCCAGCCTCGGCACCGGGTGGGCCGCCGGCCCCTCGGGCGGCACCGTGCAGCCCCTACAGTTCCGCACCGACGCCATGGACAATCTCGTGATCGACGGGGCCGTGCACACCACGAGCACCACCCCGGCCGCCACGATCTTTACGCTCCCGACGGGCTACCGGCCGAAGGTCACCCGGCGGTCCCCCGGCGTCTCGAACAGCGGCGGCACGGCCACGGCCCGATACGCCGAGATCAACTCGAACGGGAACGTCTCGATCAACGCGAACATCGCGACGGCCAGCACTGACGTGTACTTCGAGGTATCCGTTCCCCTCGGCAACATCACGTGAAGCGGGGCCCCCGGTGTCCGGGGGCCCCGCGGCCTCACTGTGTGCCGGCCTTCCGGCGTCGTTGTGCCTTCGGTAGGGGACGGGTGCCGAACGTCCGGCACACTTCGTACGAGATCCGCCAGCTTTCGCAGCGCTGGCCGTCCGCGCATTCCTCGTGCGTCTTGCTGCACCGTGGGCACTGATTACCCCTCGGTGTCTCCCTCGGTTGTGTCGTCATGGGGACGACGGTAGCACGCGGCCCCGGTACGTGAACACGTTGACGTACCGGGGCCGTCGTACGTCATCTCGTCCTACGCGGCCGGGCTCATGCCGCCTTCGTGTAGCGGCTCGGCCGCTCGGGCGCGCTCGTGATGACGATCGGCTCGTGAGGGTTCCGGCCCACCACCAACACGTGGAACGGGGGGAGGGCTTTCATCGCGCTCCACAGCATCCGCCAATCACGGCCGACGACGTTCGCCAGCTTCTTGACCACATCCACGTCACGGGTGGGCCACAGCACCACCCATGTGGCCTGGCGGGACGCGGCCGACGGGACCCACGCCGGGGCCTGATACGACGTGAGGACCGTGATCCGCTTGTCCCGGGCCGCGATCAGCAGCGTCTCGACCTGCTTCCCCAGGTTCATCATCTTCCGGTCCGCCAACAACTGGAACTCGTCCGCGTAGACCGTCCACCCCCTGGCCTCGAAGACGCCTTCGAGGGTGTCCCGCAGCAGCACCGTGAGCCGGGCCCGGTCCTCCAGGGTGCGCGAGTAGCCCCCGACGATGAACCGGGCCGGGCGGCCCTCGGTGATCGCGTCCCACGCTTTATCGGGGAGCGGCCACTGTGTCAGCCGCTCATACCCGGACGTCTCAAGGGTGGAGTCCCCGCCCTTCGGGTCCAGCGCGAGCACGTACTTCCGTAGGTCCAGGATGCCGCACGCGAACGTCGATTTACCCATGCCCGTGGGGCCGACCAAGGCCACGTGCTGGCCTTGTTTCCAGACGCGCGCGAACCACGTCAAGAACTCGTCCCATGTCTTGCCGACGACGTCGGCCCCCAACAGGTCAGGCATCCTCGGCCCCGTCCTCGGCCCACTCGTCAGGGCCCATGAACAGCGCGGCTATCCAGCCGTCCACCATCTCGTCAAGCCCGGTCTCGTCCACGCCGAGCTGTTCCATCGCGCGCCGCTCCCGGCGCTCCCGAGCCTTGATCCGGGGCCCCGCGATGATGGCCCACTCCCTCATGAGGTTCTTGAGCATGGGGAGCGCGACCGGCTGAGTCTCGGGCTTGAGCGTGACCATGGTGACGAGCACCGGCACGCCGAGCAGCGCGCCGAGTTCCTTCGCCGACTCCCCGCCGCGCGCGAGCGGCTGCATCACCTTGTCCACGACGGTGCCCCGAAGGGTGTCCTCCAGGATCATCCCGGCCACCGGCGCTTGCATGACGAGCGCGCGGCCGGTGGGGACGAGCCCGCGCGACTGTGCCGCCTGGCCGAGCAGCGTCCACGCCCCCGCCGCCAGGGATTCCAGGGACACCCGCTTGCGCTCGGGCTTGGCCCGTACGACCGTGCCGCCCTTGCCTCGGCCGAGTTTGCCGAACCGGCCGGGCGGCGGAAGCGGGGGGACGTCGTCGGCCGTCTGGGGCCGCGTGGGGGCCGCCTCGGCCTCGGCGTACCCATGCTCGGGTGCGGGCTCGTCGGACGACAACCCGGGGTTGTCGTCCGCCGGGTGCGCAGCCTCGTACTGGTCCCTGACCGCCTTCGGCACCATCCCGCGCGTGTTACAGGGCACCCCGTTGTCATTGGCCCATGCCCGGATCTCGGCGTCAGTCGTCGTCATCGTCGCCCCACATCCGGAGCGTGATCTTGCGGTACTCCTTCGGCTTCTTCTCCACCACCGGCCGGTCCTCAACCGCCTTGAGCCGGGCCTGTATCTCCTCCATGACCCGGGCCGCTTCCTTGCCTTCGTGCACCTTCGCGACGGCCGCCTCTACCTGTGCCGTGACGTCGTGCTCGGCCGCCTGGCCCCGGCCGCCGGCCTTCGGCAGCAGCTCGGCCAGGATGCGCCGAACGGTCGCCTCGATCCCGTCGCCCTGGCCGCCCTGGCCCTGGCCCTGGCCCTGGCCGCCCTTGTCGTCCTTCGGGTCATCAGCCACGGCGGCCCCCGAACCAGCTCAGGGCGGCGGCGGCCGGGCTCGTGGTGGCCATCTTGGCCATGGGCGAATCGAGCAGCGGGGCCGCTCGGCGGATGAGCGGAAGTACCTCCGCCATCATCTCCGCGATGCGGGACGTGTTGTCGAGGGCGGCCGAGACGTCCGCGCCGATCGCGTCGTACTTCTCGGCGTTCCCCCGGAGCATCTTCCGGAGTTCACCGATCGACTTTTCGAGGGCCGCGATCCGAGTTTCGAACTCGCCGGTTTCTGTTTCTGCCATATCCGGAGGATACCCCGGGGGGGTATCCTCGGGCCATGGAAGAGACACCCGATATCCCCGCCGCCGACGACTCGGCCCCGGTGGAATCGCGTCCCTTCGGCGTGGGTGACAAAGCACTTGCGGGCGTGCTGCTCGTGGGCGTGATGCTGCTCGGGTACGTCTGCCTTGACGTGCTGGCCGGGGGCCGACTCACCGGGATGCTGTCGGCCGCGCCCACGGAGGCAGACGAGTGACCCAGAACGGCGAGATACAGACGACGCCGGGGCCGGCCCCCGACGGCCCGAAAGCGTGGTTCGAACTGTCGGCCCGCCTCGGCGACATCGGCCAGGGCGTGAAGCAGCTCGTCACCGACGGCCGCCAGGCGCGCGCCCTCCCCATTCAGGCCGTGCTCACGAAGGGCGGGGACGTCCCCGCGTCCGGGACGGTGCTGCTGGATTTCGGGGCCCCCGCCATGGGCCGCCGGTGGACCGTCAAGACTCTGGCCGTGGCACCGGCGGCCGGGCTGTCCGGCACCCTGGCGGGCTCGGCCAACTGGTACGTCGGTAACCCGGCCACCTACGGCCCCGGAGAGTGGGCCGCGCCCTCGATGACCACGCTCCCCGCTTTCCAGGGGCTCGGCGCGGATCAGTTGTGGGTCACCCCCACGAACCGGCTGTTCTGTGTCATCACCGGCGGCACCGCCGGACAGTCCGCGCTCGCGCGGGCAACCATCCTCGAATACCCGCTCTACAGCGGGCACGCCACCATCGAACTGTGAGGGGCCGTCGTGCTCAATGACCTGCTTCACGAGATCGTCAGCCGAGTCCACCACGCCAGCGAGGCCGAGCGGGACGCGCTCCACGCGCTGGTGGACAAGGCTGTTCCGACGCCCGCGGCCGACACCCCCGACGCCGACGCCCCCGCCGGCACCGACACTCCCACGAAGGCGAAGTGACAGCATGAGCGCATTCTCGGACGTCATCCACAAGGTGGCCGTCCTCGGTGAGCACACCATCGAGTACGTGGAAGGCCACCACCACATCACCCTGAACGGCGCGATCGTGGCCGCCGAGGACGTGGTGAAGCTGCTCGAAGCGCTCGCGGAAGTGGCGCCGCTGCTCGGCGTGGCCGTCCCGACCGGGCTCGGCCAGACGGCATGAGGCGCGTGCTCGCCGAGCTGGCCGTCACGGCCGCGCTCGTGGTGTGGGTGTCGGTGGACACCCCCGACATGTGGCGACTGCTCGCGCGAGCGTGCCAGGGAACCGCCCTGGCCGTCGGCCGCGTCGGCATCTACGCCGAAGACCGCGCGGCCATTCTCGCCACCGAGGGCGCGTGATACCTTCGGCAGCAGCGCGGTCCCTTCCTGCCGGTAGGGGCCGCGCGCCCCACCACGGCGGCCGGGTGAACAACCTCCCTCGGTTCCCCACCCGGCCGCCGGGCCCAACCCGACGCGGGCCCCACCGACGAAGGGCCGCCGCTTCCACCCCCCCGGAGCGGCGGCCCTTCGCTATGTCAAGGACCGTTGCATATGCCGCAGTTGGGTGTACCGTGACGAGCAGTCCCTACCGGCAGAGAGACTGTGGAGGTCTCATGGGCGTCCCACCCGAGTACGAAGGGCCCGTGGAAGTCAGTACCCCGGCCCCCGGCGTGCTGTTCATCCGCCGCGCCACCGAACCGCCGGCCCCCGACGCGTGGACCGCAGCGCGCCGCGACCGGCAACGCCGCATCGCTCGTATCACCGGCCCCCTCACCCCGGACCCGGACGCGGATCTCGCCCGGGGAGCCACCGAAGCGCCAGCACCGGCCGACAACTACCCCGGCATGGACTGCCCGCGTGAGTGCTACTGCTGCACCTGGCCCGAGGGGGACGACGATGTGGACTGACGTCCTGATCCTGGCCCTTCCCGTCGTGCTCGTCCTCGGCCTCGGCATGGCCTACGCCGCGTGGGACACCCGCCGGTGGGAGGCACAGTGCCGCGCCGCGTCGCAGCCGCAGCCTGTGAAGCTGTTCCCGTCCGGCCCCCCGGCGTCCCTCGCGCCGAAGCTGGACGTCCCGGCCGCCCGCCAGGCGCGCCGAGCCCGCCACGCCCGCACCACAGGAGTCACCCGATGAGCCAGAGATGGCCCCTCACCCGCGTCCCGGACGACGTCCCCTCGATCCCCGAGGAACTGGCCTCCCTGTCCCTATCCGCGCTCATGCTCGCGCTCGGCACGCGGGACGCCTCGTTCGATCAGGACCCGCACGCCGACGTGCTCGCCCACAACTGGACCCGGCTGCTACGACGCCGGTTCCCGGTGCTGTGCGACGGCCCCGGCCACGTCCTCACCATCGGCCGCCGGACGGTGCTCTGTGAGCAGTGACCCGATCAACATCGCCGACGACGACGCGTCCATGGATCTCGAACTCGTCTGGTACGCCGGGCTCGGCGGGCCCCGTCTCGCGCTCACCCGTGGCTCGGGGTCCGTGGATCTGTCCACGGCCGAACTGTCCCGGCTCGTCCACACAGCGGGCGTGCTCCGGTTCGTGCCGTCCCCCTACGGCATCCCCGAGGCGCGCGCGAGCAAGGCCGGGGCCGATGCGTGCTCGTTCTGCGGGAACCCCGCAGACGAGCGCCGGGACGTGCTCGTGGGCCCCGGCGTCAACATCTGCGACGGCTGCATGGATCTCGGGCGGACCGTACTCGAAGACGCACGGGACCCGGCACCGTGGCGCAAGCCGCGCGATCACCAGGTGAACCAGCCGCAGCCAACCGGCCCCCTGCCCTTCGACGGCGTACGGCTCGGGGGTGACGAGTCGTGAGCGCCGAAGCCACGCCCAACACGGGCGAAGTGCAGCGCTACGTGAAGGGGCTCGGGCGGGCCGCGTCGTTCGTCGCCGGGCTCGTGGTGCTGGCCTTCGCGGCCGACTGCATTCCGCCGTGGCCCTTCGTGACCGAGGACGGCTCACCGGCCAAGCTGCGCAGGCTCGGCATGCTCCGGTGCCCGGCATGCGGGCTCATGAGCAACCGGGAACACCGACGCCTGTGCCGGGGCCCCTGGCGGGCCGGGGAGGACGTGAGTACGTGAGTGCCATACGCGGGCCGAAGGCCCGGCTCGTCCGCCAGTGGCAGCACCCCGAGCCGTGCCTGTGGGGCCGTATCCAGCACACCGCGAGCATCGGCCCGAGGGCCGGCGGTAAGACGCCAGCGGGCCGCCTCGGGCCCTTCCGCACCGACGGCCCCCGTTTGGTGCTCGTACGACAACCGTAGGTTGTCACCCCGGACAGGCGGCCGGGGGGAGGTGGGGCCGAAGCATCGCCGACGGCCGGCCCCCGTTCGAGCCCCCCCGGCCGCCGCTGAACCCCCCGCGCCCGACACGCGGGGGGTTTCCAATGCCCACGTCAAGGCACAGAGAGTGACGTTACGAAGCTGTGACAGAGTCACACTCTGTGCCCGTAGGGCACCCTTACTAGGCTACACACCGTAGCGGCACGTAGTGCCGCGGTGGCTAGCCACCCGATAAACGCCCAGCTCAGCGCACCACCCGCGCCGTAGGGCGCGGCCACCCACCACACAGCGTAGGGGCCGCAGGCCCCGCCGGTTACGGGCCGTAGGCCCGGCGGGGAGGGGCCGCAGGCCCCGGGCGGTTACAGGGCGTAGCCCTGTACCTCTGCCCCCC
>NC_022001.1 GCF_000444875.1 Streptomyces collinus Tu 365
GCCCGCGGAGCGGGTCCCTCCTCGCTGCGCGAGGAGCAACGGAATTCGCTTCGCGAATTCTGGAAAAGCGCTTCGCGCTTTTCTATAACCCGCTCCGCGTGTTGAGGAATTCACGCTTCGCATGAATTCGGATTTCCGCTTCGCTCCAATCCTGGCCCGGGTCGCTGCGCTCCCTCCGGGCGGGGCGTCCGCTGCGCTCCCGCCCCTTGCCGGCTTCGCCGGGCAGCAGCAGGGGTGAGGCTGCATCAACTCTGCTAACGGGTAGGATCACGAACCATGGCCCACTGCCTCCCGTTCGAGGCCGGGGCCTGGGAGGGACTGCCAGCTCGGACTCCCGAACTGACTTAGCGTCACCGGACTCTCCGTCAGAGACGACCGGTCGAACTATCCTGGCCAGCGGACCAACACAACCAGTACGCGGGAAACGTAGCACACGCCCTGCGCAGTTGAGACACTTTATAGTCGTACCGACGTGCCGATGCATCAGTTCGCTTGTGAGCTGATGCATCGAGTAGGATCACGAACCAGTTTAATCCACCTGGAGTTTCGGGGGTGAGAGAGGCTCGATGGTCGGCTAGAAGGCTGTCCAGCCTCACAATATAGATCCAAGGGGCGCGGATGAAGTATGTGCCTTGGGATTTTCAGAGTGGTTATCAGCTCTCATTGCGTTCTCCCATGCCTGGCTTTTTATTCCACTGGCTTACTGATAAGTAGGCCAGGTGGGCGCTGAGGGGGAGTATGTCGACGGCACTTCTGGGTATGAGTTGGCTACTGCGTGGGAGTATTCGGCCGGTCGCCGGTCAGGTTCGAGATCCCCTGTCGGTGTGTAATGTTCATGACAATTGTGCGATGAGCTGCATGAATGGACGGACGTACGAGTTGGTGGCGCTGCAGGCGTTCTAGTTCTTCCCGAAGTCCTTCTTCGTGAAGGTGGTGCCCTGGGCCGCGATGTTGAGGAGTTCGGGTGCCATGGAGGACTCCGTGAGGCTGGGCTTCTTGAAGAAGCACCTCACCTCTGACCTGCCCTGATGTGAGGGTGCCCTTTACGGTCACCGGCTCTCGGTTCCACACGTCGAGGTGACTGTCCGCCCGCTGGCTGGTGATACTCGACAACGCCGACGAGGCGGACCTGTTCCGGGCCTGCGCGTAGGGCGCTGCAACCGGCCCATGGCGTTGTAGCTGTACAGCCCCCTTGTGAAGGGCGGTCGGCCCTGGTGCTCGGCTGTGTCCTGCGCTGGTCGAGCTCCAGGGCGTACACCACGGACTGGGTCAGCGTGCTGTTGCTGGTGTCGGGATGCCTGTGACGAGGAGGGGGCGGCGCAGGTACAACGCTGCGTTGGTCATCTCGGCTTCATGGGCGTGGAGATGAACGTCGTCGTCTTGTGCTCCTCGGCCCGCTCGGGGGAGGGGCCGAGGTCGGGCTGGGAGCTGCAGTTGGTGTCCGTGTCTCCTCGGCGACCATTCAAGTCGGTGTGCGACCTCGCGCTGGCTTGGACTTCCTCTCTCTCCGGGCGTGCCGGGTCAGCCGTTCCGGGTCGGCGCAGTACACCGACGGGTTGCGGACGTCCTCGCCGGGAAGGCAGCGCGGGGCGTAACTGCCGGCCCGACCCATCGGAGTGGTTCGAGGTCAGTGTCGCGATGCCGAGCTGTTCCGGGGCGTCGTCGTAGGCCGCCTTGAGGGAGTCCAACTGCTCGATGGCCCTGTCGGTCTCCACGACCATCGTGGTCGCCGGCGCCTTGTCCATCTCCTCGGCCGGCCCGAAGTCGACCGCGGACATCTCGGGTGGGAGCAGGGTGGAGGCGGCCGTGCTCCTCGTAGACCAGGGTCCCGCAGGTCCCGGGGGCGGGCATGGCTGTTGGGCGGGAGCTCGCCGCCGGCCCTCAGGCCAGGTTGTGCTGGAGAGTTGAGAACCGGCGTCACTGTGTGTGCCGCCCGCCTTGTTCCACCAGACCGCGTCGTAGTCGCACGCGTAGCGGTAGACGTACTCGACGGCCATCTGTGTCTTGCCGACCCCGCCCATGCCGTGCACGGCGAGGCGCCCGGTCCGGCACCGTGCAGCCGGTGAGGGGACACGTTCCTGGATGGCTCGCACCTGGTGAAGTGCGTGTTGCGCCGCGGTACGTCGCCCCACAACTCCGTGATGCACGGTGGGAAGTGCTGGCCGTGCGTTCGCCGGGCTTCGCGGCGCCCGGCCGGCAGGCCGAGCCGTCCAGAAGGCGCCATTCAGCCTCGTCAGCGACCAGATTGGTCCGGCAGGGCCGAGGCGAGCATGGTGGCCGTGAAGGGTACGGACATGGTGGTCCTCCGCGGCGGGCTCGAGGCGGGACGGGTCGGTGCCCAGGATGGTGGTGCTCTGCAGCTCGAAGATGTCGGGGCAGGTTTGCTTCACGGTGTTGCCCCGCTCGCGCGGCGAGGGGCAGCAGCCGCTGCCTCCTGAGCAGCCCGTCGCGCTGGACAAGCCTCCACCTGCGCCCCGCGAGGGTCGCCGACCGTGTCCTTGAGCGCGGACCCGGACGGCGCGTCGTCCTCGACGTCGACGCCGAAGTCCGTGGCCAGACCGGCCAGGCCCGCGGCGTACCCCTGCCCGACCGCGCGGAACTTCCACTCGCCCTCCGCGGCGGTACAGCTCGCCGAAGATGACCGCGCTGACCGCGTCGGCGTCGTCGACCGCGAACCGGAGCAGCCCCTCGCCCGTCGCGTCGGACAACGTG
The DNA here is from genome assembly GCF_000444875.1 of Streptomyces collinus Tu 365. NCBI lineage: Bacteria > Bacillati > Actinomycetota > Actinomycetes > Kitasatosporales > Streptomycetaceae > Streptomyces > Streptomyces collinus. Next base: position 2,713 of record NC_022001.1, read on the forward strand.
ACGCTGGGCTCCTCCACCTCTCCGAAGCGGGCGTCGCCGTACCGGCTCGCGGCGACCACCAAGCCAGCGTCGTCGCGCACCTTCCCGTCCACGCCCAGCAGCACGGCACGTCGGGGTCCGCCAGGTGGTGTCCTCGTGTTCGTAGACGTAGCAGTAAGCACCGGAGAGATCGCATCCGCTGTGGACGTCGGGGACGAACTGCTGGTTCGGACACATGAAAAGGGGCGGGGCTCCGCAACCAGGGTGTGGTCACGGCCCCCGCCCCGAGGCGGTGGACGTGCCCCACCAGGACCTCCTGGTGGGGCATCTGCCTCATGACCTCGGCCGCAGCTTCGCCAGCATCTTGATCGCCGTGAAACCGAGGCCCCCGAGCACAGCAGCGGCGCTGGCCGACATCGGCTGGTCGTGGGCGAACAGCCAGACACCGCTGCCGCCCAGGGCCGTGGACCCGACTCCGAGCACGGACTGCGACGCCGTGATCAGGCGGTTCTTGACCCGCTCCAGGGTCTCCTTGCGCCGGTCGCATGCCTCGCACGCGCCGGGCATGCCGGACGGCGGGACTGTTGAAGCAGTCATATGAACTTCTTTCTTGATCTGAGTGTGACGACAGCAGGGCTTTGCATTGCTCACGCGGAGGGCCCGACGACCGGCAGAGCCGGGTGGTAGACGTCGTACCGCTCCATGTGCGGTGCTCTCGTGATGTTACTAGCGGCCCCCTCCCGAGACGCGCGTGCACGAGCAGTTGAACACCTGGGACCCACGGTATCCGAAGCGGGCGGGGACGGTGCGGTCTCCTGAAGGCGAAGTCTCCCACGCACCGTGCCCGTTGGTCCGAGCCGACATTCCCCGCTGTCGCGCCCAGGCCTTTTGACACGTTCTCAGAAGACTGGCGGAAGACCGTCGGAACGCTCCTCTGCGCGCCGACCCCCTCAGCAAGAAATACCCGACAACCCAGCGAGCAAGATCATTTTGTTCAGCTCTGGCGACAGGAAAGCAGGATGTACGGGGAAAGAAATATCTCCGATGGGCGCATGTGGAACAACCGATAACTTGTATCTAGGGCTGTATATGCCTCGGTATTACAGATCGGAGCGTCGCCGCGAGGGGGCCCTGTGGCGAACCACGGCAGGCGCAGAGCAGCTTGCGCGATCACTGACTGTCATGATCATGTCGTTTCACAAATGATAGAGTTGGGCCCAACAGAGACCGTCCTCCCTCGACAGAGGCCGCAAGGGCGGTACGCTCCATACGAGCCCTCTTGGTTTGTTAGTTGTGACGACAGCAGGCACAAGCAGAGCTCACGCGGAGGGCCCCGGTCAGGAGAGTGCTGTGGTAGGCGCCTTCTTCGCCGGGGCCTCTGCTCATCCTCGCCATCGTTCCCAGCCTGTACGTTGGCTCAGTCTCCAGCCACGCCCAGTTAGCCCATCAATGCAGTTCAGAGCTTCTCTGCAGTCAACCATCCCTGCAGGGGCGGGGACTTACGATCATGATCGCTAGGGGCGGGACCATCCCCGCAGGCGCGGGGAGCACGCATCTGGCTGCCCCTCGCTCGGGAGCACGTTCGGACCATCCCCGCCAGCTGTAGCCCTGCGAGGAACGTGGAATGCAGGAAGAACCGCCAAGTTCTGCGGGCACCGCTGCTCAGACCGCCGTTTCCGCATGCGCACCGCGCACACAAACAGCCCACCCCAGTGCCGCATTTACCGCGGCAACAGCCCAGGGGGGCGCCCAGGGGATCCGCTCGCTCCTCCACAGCCTCGCCTGGTGGACAGGCTCCTGACCAAGCCGCACGACTGGCTCAGAGCTTTGCGGCGCACACTGGCCCCACCACCTCCTCGACGCGTGCTTCCTCCTCCGCAATCGAGCTGGGCACGTATAGCGCCGCCGCCGGCTGCAGAGGCCAAGGCCGCTGCCCTGCGTCGGGCCTGCGCCAAGGGCAAAAGCGCCCGGGGACGCCGACAAAGCGGGGATGCGGAGGGTGACGCTGCGGGCAGCTGTCCTCCGGGCCCGGCGAGGCAGAGAAGAAGCGGCTGTATCGACCATGGCCGATCACAAGCACTAGGTTCCTGAGCGGAGGTTCGAGTGAGGTTACGAGAAACGATCGAGAGTGCGCGGATACCGGTGATCGGGGCCACGTGTCCGGGTGGAGCGGGCATCGTTAGGCAGCACACCGTGGCCGCCTGCTTGGCAGCCGCATACGCGCGGGCAGGAGGAAACCGGTGAGCGACCGCAGCGCGATCGAATGGACGGAAGCCACCTGGAACCCCACGACCGGCTGTGACCGCCTCTCCTCCGGCTGCGACAACTGCTACGCCCTGGTCCTCGCCAAGCGTCTGAAGGCGATGGGAGCGACGAAGTACCAAAACGACGGTGATCCGCGCACCTCCGGGCCAGGATTCGGTGTCACGCTCCATCCAGACGCGCTGAACGTCCCCTACGGGTGGAAGAGCCCGCGGACGGTGTTTGTGAACTCGATGTCCGACCTGTTCCACGCGAGAGTGCCACTCGACTACGTGCACCGTGTCTTCGACGTGATCGCCGCTACCCCGCAACACACCTACCAGGTGCTGACCAAGCGGGCACGGCGCCTGCGGCAACTCGCCCCACAACTCGACTGGCCGGACAACCTGTGGATGGGCGTATCGGTGGAGACCGAGAAGGAGCTGGCGCGCGTCAAGGATCTGCGTGAGGTCCCTGCGGCTGTGCGGTTCTTGTCGTGCGAGCCGCTGCTGGGACCGCTGACCGGCCTGGACCTGGACGGCATCCACTGGGTGATCGCAGGTGGCGAGTCAGGGCCCGGATACCGGCCACTGGAGGAGACCTGGGTGACCCAGATCCGAGACGCCTGCCAGGACGCCGGCGTCGCGTTCTTCTTCAAGCAGTGGGGTGGCCGCACGCCCAAGGCCGGCGGTCGTCTCCTGCAGGGGCGGACCTGGGACCAGATGCCCCTGCACGCCGCAGCCTGACCGACCTGCGCGTGGCGCGGTGGCCAAGCCGGCCCAGGCCACGCCATCACATCAGGCCGCAAGGTTGCCGGGGTACAGAGTGATCTCCCGAGTCTTCTTCACGCCCACCCCATTGCTGGGCGTCCTGCCCTGCTCGTGCAGCAGCCGCACCGCCTGGCGCACTGCGGGCTCGGTGACCTGCCCGTAGAAGGAGCCGAAAACCTCCAGCGTGTGGTCGACAAGCTTCACTGGCCGCCGCACCCTGAGCAGCAGCTTCGCCAGATTCTCGGCAATCTCCGGGACTGCCCTGGCCTCGACCTCCTTCGGATCCGGGCGGGTCATTGAGGTCATGGAGAACAGCGCATCGTCCTCCTCGCGCTCCTCCAGGGTCTCCCACCACTGCGTCCGCGCCCGTGCGACGGTGTCCCCGAACACCCACAGGCCGTACGGGCTGCGGGTGGCGAACACCAGTCGGTACACCGCCCGCTTGCGAGGGGAGTGCGATACCGGCACCGACTGCACGACCATCTCGGTGCGCCCGGCCAGACGACGGGCGTATTCGGCCGCCACAGCCTCGATCGCGTCCCCGGCCGCGCCCTCGACATCGCAGGAAGACACCGCGTCGGCGAAGTACTCCCGCCACCACGTCCCGCCGCACACGTCATCGAACCGCCGCAGCGACGTCTCGTTGCCGCGCGGGGAACGGACGTGCCCGCCAAGACGCCACACGGCCATCATGCTGAAGTTCATCAGCAACTCGGTCGCCGGCCGCTGCTGCGCGCGCTTGCGCGCGAGGACATCGACCAGGCGGTCCTGCGGCAGGACGAGCCCGCAAGGGTCAAGGAAGAGGAACAGCGGCTGCCGGGCAGCCCGTTCGACAACCTGGTCGAGAAGGCTGTCGACCTCACCACGATGAGCATGCGCCCGGACGCCTCGAGGAAGGTAGAGCTGGATCACCTCGCGCAGCCGCTCAAACGACTTCGCCTGAGGCTCGGAGAAGAAGCACTCCAGCGTGAGCCCGGGCCCGCTACGCAGATACGAAGCGACCCGCAACGCGATCTCCGCAGATGCCGGGTCACCATTCTCATAGCGCCCCTCGCCCGCGTATCCGTCGAGGTAGACAACGCGCCCCTCCTGGGACTGCCTGCTCGTCATCCCCCCGAACTGCGGCAGATACCGCCTGAGTAACTCGTGCTTGAACACACTGGGCAACGCCTTGTCCGCCCAGTACCCCCCACCCGTTCCAGACGACATCCCGCCCCCAGGACTTTGGTACTCACCAGGTCACACATGGTGAAGCACAAGCGAATACCCGGCAAGACCGGGACACAATGCCGGGCACCACTGCCCACCCCTGCAGGAGCGGGGAGCACTGCTGCCGGCTTACGGTCATGATCACTAAAGCGGGACCACCTCCGCCGGGAGCACCACGGGATCGGGGCGCACCCAGGACCCTCCCGGCGGGCACAGGGAGCACCGTTTCCTTTCAGATGGCGACGCTCCGGATACCGGCTCCAGTGACCGCTACGGCGCAGCCGTCTGGCTGCTGAGCCGGGCCTGACCTCCAGCAGTCGCGAACAAACGCCGCCCGTTTCCTCCGGCCGAGCTAGCCGCTGCAACTCCAGCCCAGAGCACCCAGCCGCACCCTCCACCTACCCCACGAAGGCGACCTCTTCCGCACAGCCGTTTGGGAGGTCCGGCGGGCAGCAGCGAGGAGCGCAGTGACCCGAGCACTATCAGTGCCGGTGACGGTGGCGATGCGGTCGATGCTCAGGCAGAGGTAGTCGTGGAGTAGTGCGGTGTCCTCGGCTGGCGTGGAAGTGTGGCCAGCGCGGCGGGCGACGGCTCGAGTGTGCTCTTCCCAGGCCCAGGCGGAGGGGCACCGTTCGGTCATGATCCAGGTCCAGTTGCTGGCGATGAGGTCGAAGAGTTGGGTGACGCTGAGCCGGGCTTCCTCGCGAGAGAGGCGTGCAGCAGCGTAGGCGTGGTAGGCCGGGTGGTGCAGGTCGTAGAAGGCGTAGAAGGCAGTGGTGAGTACTGCCGCGGCGGGCGGTGTGGGCTTCATGGTCCTTCCCTCTGACGGTGGCAGGCAGGTCAGCTGAAGGTGGTGGGGCTGCTTTCGGCGGCCGCCTGAGCACGGCGCCACAGGGGCCGGGTGATGTTGGGCAGGCTTTGCAGGAGGACGGTGAGCCGCTCGATCACCGGCCAGTCGGGGACGCCGGGGCCGAGCATTGCGCGGCCGAGGTCGTCGGCGCTGATGGTGCGCTGGGCGGCGGCCAGGATGACCTCGGGGTCCGGTGAGCCGAACGCGTAGTACAGGCCCTGCAGATAGGTGCGCAGGTAGTGGACAGGGTCTTCGGCGTTCGAGGGCTGGACGTTGGCGGCTGCTTCCCACAGCGGTTTCATCAGCTGAGGGTCGGAACCGCACACCTCGCAGATGATCCTGACATGTCTCCAGGAGACTTCACGCTGACCGGAAAGCATGCGGGAGACGTAGGACTCGTGGACGCCCATCTGCTCGGCGATTTCCCGCTGGCGACGGCCGGATGCGTTCCACATCCGGGTGAGGGCGCAGGCCAGGCGCTGGCCCGGCCTGCGCAGCATCGGTGTGCCGGCAGCGGTTGCGGAGTTGTGGGCGGGCATGGCGGGCATGGGCCGTCGGCGGGTGGCCAGGGCACGGTCGACGGAGAGGGGATCGTATTTCTTGCGCAGCCGGTCCTCGGTACGCCTCGCGATCGGCTCGAGGTCTGCGAGCGGCTCACCCTGGGCGCGCTGGCGGACGACGACGACCCCGATCGCCTCGTCCACCACGTCCCGGAGGCTGACGAGAAGCTGTAGAAGTTCGGTGTTCGGCGTGCCCACCCGGTAGGCGCTGAGCAGCAGGGCTTCGGAGACCACGGTGCAGTCCTCCGCTATGTCGCGGAGGGCCTCGGTGCAGCGGCTGGCACGGGCGGGATCGGCTGAGGGCGCCGAGCGGGCGGGGCGCGGCGTGCGGTCACCCATCTGGTCGCGGGAACGAGTGGTCAAGGGAAGACTCTTTCGGGGCGCTGGACGGGTATCTGTACCGGCGTATCCGGCCGCCTGCGGCCGGATACGGCTGGGGGCCGGTGAAGCGCGAGCATCCACTCGCATCCCACCGGCAATCAGGTCAGCGTCGGGAAATCCACTGGCGGACCAGCACAGACCCGTGAGCAGTCGTCAGAAAGAGGGCAATGACGGGCAGCGCACGTGGGGGTAGAGCGCCCGGGATCGCGAGCAGAGGGAGGCAGATCGCGGCCATGGGCAGACTCCCGCGGAGCATGACAGCCTTGACATGCCATACCGGGGTTTGAGCCGGGTGCGGCGACGGGATGATACGTTCACGACTCGTTTTCCGCGCAAGTGCGTATGCGCCTGCGGGAAGGCGTGTTCGGCGTCGGCGCAGCGACATCGGGATCTCCCTTGCTTCGGGCTGGCGTTGGAAGCGACAAGACCCCGGCGCACGGGCTACCAACCATCGGTGCCGGGGTCTTTGCCGTCCGGCAAGGTGCCGGGAGCAGGACGCTACTACTTTGCGCAGCGGTCCCGCGCCAGAAAGTAGCGCCATGGGTACAGGTGCCCACCGCCGTCCGGACGGTCACGCCCAGAAAGCCCCGTACACAATCGTCATCAATCGATCAAAAACGATCGAGAAAATCGGACATATAAGGGTGAATCAACGGCCCCGAGTGCGCCCGCGCGGACTTCGACGTCTCTCTGCGCACCTGCCGCGCGCCCCTGCCTCACCGCTTCAAGATCCACAAGCGTGTCAACAAATCCACCAGCCCGCCATGTACGCGGCACCTCCAGCCGGGTCCGAGGGCACCACCGGCCGGGCCCGCTCCGACGGCACCGCCGGCTGCGAGCCCCGGCTCTGCGCTGAGCTGACACGGGCTTGGAGGCTGACGCGGTGCGACTGGGGCTGTAGCTAGCCTCAGGCGGAACCAGCGGCGGTGGCGCCGGGCATGCAGCGCGCGCCCGGAACCGGGGCTGGTTCCGTTCCTCCTCCGCTTCATGGCCAGCGCGCTCCCTAGCCGCGCGTGTGGCACTCTCGTCAGCCAACCGACCGCCGCGAACCTCCCAGGTAGCGTCCTGGGTCACACTGGACGTCGTCCGGGGCCCATCAAAACCGCAGCTCATCGCCGTGATCCCGGGTGCTTCGACGCGCCAACTACTCCCCTGGGGAGCCCCATGGTGCTGGCCCGGTCCCGCTGAACCCTCGGCAGCCTCTTCCCCGGTACGGCGTCCGGTCACGACACGGCGGCCTAGAGGATGCCGACCGCGGCGGTGAGGGCGACACCGACCGGCGCCGCGAGCGCCGGCCGGCGGTGAACGACGTAGCCGAGGCCGACGACCACAGCCACGCCGACAACGGCCAGGAGCAGTACGACGCACAGCACGAGCAGGGTAATGACGTGCATCCCCTGCAGCATTTGAGCGGTCTGAGGAAAGGGCCGCCCGCAGCCCGCATGGCCGGCCGACCGAGCGGCCAGGCGGCTCGCGAGGGGGCGTTCGTCGGGATGCCGGCGGGCGAGGGCGAGAGGGGCTTGGGGAGCAGCTGCTGCGCTACAGCGCATGGCAAGCCGCCCCTCTGCCGGGGAGAGAGGCATCAAGGCTCTAGCAGTACAAGTCATGACGCTGCAGCGCCGTTCTCGGGCTCTTGGGAAGGCGAGTTTATTTCCATGCCCTCTGACAGCCTGAGAAGGATGGGGTCGCGGGGCGCCATCGGGTCCTGGCCACGGACCACGACTGTGTCCCGAAAAACCTGCTCCACCTCGCTGGCCGCGTGCGGATGAAGTGCGGCCTTCCCCGAGATCACACCGCGCAGGAACCAACGCGGACCGTCGACGCCTACGAAGCGCACGATCTGGAAGCCATCAGAGCCGTCCGGCAGCTGCACCTGCACTTGGGCCTGCAGCTCCCATCCCAATGGCCCCTCGACTTCGTCGATGATGCCGCCCTGCTGGACAATTCCGGTGCCGATCTCCTCGCGTACCGCGTCCCAAATCCCTTCGCTTTTTGGCGCAGCGAAGGCTTGCAAGTGGATGGCGCTGTCGCGGAGCACTACGGTCGCCGAGATGATCGCGTTGCCCGCGACATCGACCCGTATCTCCATATTATCCACAATCGGCAGTATTAGACCGCCGAAGTCTAGCCGACCTTCGACTGGTTGGTCGACTTCCGAGTAGTCCCATGGACCTTGTGATCTTGGGTTATTTCCTCTAGGGGTGACAGCTTTCGATGCAGCGCTTTTGTTCCGTTTTTTCCAAAAATCAGGAGTCGGTGGAATTGTATGCTTGTCGATGATGGCTTTGGCTTGCATGAGCACGTCTGCGGTGAGGCCTTGAACTCCAGTCAGCTCCGCACCGCGAAGATCTGTTTGCGTCAAATCAGCATCGGCCAGATTGGCGTCCGCTAGTTGCGCGTATTGCATATTCGCATTTTGAAGGTGCGACCCGCTGAAGTTTACTCCCTCTAGTTGAGCACCGCGAAAGTCAGTCCCTACAAGTGATAGCCTCGATAGATTGGCTCCGTGCAGGTCCAGGGTGCGATTCGGTTCACTTTGCGACAGCACGATTTCCAGTGCGTTTCGCACACTGGCCGACGGTGGGCTGGCTTCTGGCTCTGCCGGAGAGCGGCGGATGTAGGAACAGAGTGCTTGCATGATTTCTGGTGTTGTGTGCGGCAGTTCCCGGCTCAGCGTTGCCAGCTTGGAAACTGCTGAGATTCGTTCGTACTCGATGTGCGAGTGGAGTCGGCGGATCTGTGCAGCGACCAAGAGTTCTGCCGGCTGTTCGCGTGGTGGTTGCGTGGCAGGGTTGTCGAGGTCGACGCCGCGCGTTGCCAGGTAGGCAACGGGGTCGACCTGTCCTGTTTCCGGGCCTGTATGGATCTGCAGGTGAAGTTGGGGGATGGTGCTGTTGCCGGTCGCCCCACTGTCGCCCAGTTTGGCGCCTGCTTCGACCGCTTGTCCTTGACGTACACAAATTGCGGACAGGTGGGAATAGGAACTGTAGAACAAATCCTCTTTGTGCCATATGACGACCTGGTAGCCATATGAGCCGGCCCACCCAGCCCTCGCAACTGTGCCATCAGTAATGGATTTTACGGGTGTCCTCATGGGGACATCGAAGTCAATTCCTTTGTGGTCATTTCCCGACCAATGTGACTCGACGAGACAGAACCCCCTGATGACGAGTGCATTGACAGGGGCTACGTATTCCTCGGTGCGCTCGTTCGGAGCGGTAGAGGGTTCCGCGTGGTCCTTGGACGAGTAGGTGCCGCGGTCCTGAGTCGGCACCCTTGCGGTGTTGTGTAACGAGGCTGGCTCGTCGTCCTCATCCAGCTCGTGCCAGTTCCGAAGATTCACCATGTCTTTCATTTTTCCCTTCAGCGTCTCTAGCTGAAGGCGCAGTTCCTCACTTTTTTCTCTCTCTTCTCGCAGTTGCACCTGGTGCGCGTCGTGTTCTTGCTGGGCTGCTACCCGGGCTGCCCGTCTCGCGTGGCGCAGCTGTTCGTGCAGCTCTTGACACTTCCGAAGGGCATTGTCACGGTCGGTCTCGGCGTTCCGAAGTTCTTCCTTGAGCGATGCTATTTCCTCGGCGAGACGGTCCCGAATGAGTTGGTTCTGCGTTCGCTCATTTTGCAGATATTTCTGAACTTCTGCGTTCTTGGAGTCTGCTGCGGCGGCCGACTCTTCGAGAGCCCGGCACCTCTGCTCAAGCTTTTCCCTCGCTCCGTGCGCAGCGGCGATCTCTCCTCTGATCTCTTCTACTATCTGCTGCGTGGACTCGAGTTCCCTCTGTGCTTTTTTCTTCTCTTGCCCGACGATGAAAGCATGGTATTCGTGAGGGTTCTTTTCTCGAATGTAGTTGTAGTAGAGAAGGAGATTGGTGTCATGCACTTCTTCAGTGACAGCTCTTCCCGTCTTCTCTTCTAAGGCTGTGAAGAAACTGTCGTAGAAGGACCGGGAAGGCGGCCGGTCTCCAGACAAGATTCGAGAAACCTGTCCGCGTGAGACGCCAACGTCATCGGCGAGTTCCCCCAGATTGCTCCAGCCGCTGTGCTGGTACAGCTGCCTGAACAGCTCGATGAGAGCGCGTTGCGGCTCCCTCAGGCCCGGCTTGATCGGGTTGAGGCCCGGCGGCTGTGCCTTGTCCTGATCACCCATCCATCCCCCATCGTGCGTTGCCTTGCTGGAAATCGTCCCACTTCAAAGGGGTCTGACGGTGCGTCTTACGGCAACGCACAGCGGCGTTTCAGAGTGATCGTGCCGCACAGCGCGTGGCCCACCTCCTGGGCTTCTCGGAGAGTCTGTGCGGTTCAGACGGAGACCCGCTCGCCCCTGACCTGCCAGAGCCGCGGGCGTGCGGGTCTCCACGGCCGAAGGAAACGCATGCTCATCGACCTGACCACCATTGTCGTCCTTGTTCTCGGAGGACTGGCGGTGTACATCGCCCACAAGCGTCCCGAGCTCGGAAGCGCTCTTGGAGTGGGAGCCGTCGTCATCACGCTCCTAATCCTGCTGCTGCAGGGCCAAGACCAGGGACAGGCAGCCTCCCAAAGGCCGCTGCCGGCCACCAGCTCTTCTCCGACCGGGCAGGGCTGCACCAAGCACTGATCACGCACTGAACATTGTCCAACCGGCGCGGGCAGGAGAGTAGCTACCAGTCCTGCCCGCCATCCGGTTCGCACGACAGCCGTCTCGAGGAAAGCCCTGAGCACCGCCACTACAGGCCCGGGCCACCCCATGAAATTTGAGCGGAGTTCCTGATTCTGCGAGATGAGACGTGGCTAGCACGGCGAGCAGCAGAGTCAGGGTGATATGGCTCTCCCAGTACACGGAGACAGGCCGGCTGCCGTAGTGCGCGGAGGGGGGCGGCGGTGGGACCGGAGAGCGGTACCCGCCTACGGCCGGTGTGGAGGGCGGAGTCCGCCTACTGGAAGTGCTGGGCGAGGCCGTCGGTCCACCCGAGTCACCGAGCCGAGCATCCGCGGTGGTGGCTGCTGCGGGATCATGGGGTTCCGTGGATGCGGTGGAACCGGGGCCCGGGGACGTTCCTGCAGATGGCGTCGGGGATGCATTTCCTTCTGCACCTCCCCGGGCTCCGGCCAGCGAGGTTGCAAATACGTTTGCAAGGGGCCCCATCGCCAGGGCGAGCTGGGACTTGGCAAGCGCCTCCCGCAGCGCCTTGACTTCCTTCCGCGCCTTCTTCCGCTCCTGTTCCGCCAGGACGGCGCGTGCCCGCGCCGTGGACAGTTCATCCTGCATGAGCAGCCGTTCGTCGCGTGCGCTCTCGCGGGCCGTCTCGCACTCGGCGTGCGCCTGGTTGTAGCGGTCCTGCCAGTTCTTCAGCACATTCTCGACGTCCGTCAGGCGCTCCTCCAGTTTGTCGACGTGCCGCTGCGCCGCGGCCAGCTCGGCACTCAGCCGCCTGGCCTCGGCGTCCGCCACGTCGAAGCCCCTCTGCAGTTGCTTGAGCCGCTCGACCATCGTCTTGGCTTCTTCCAGCTGGCCCGTGAGCCGCTCGTGCACCGCGCGCCACCCGGACCAGCCGTCGAAGGTCTCGACCAGTTCCTTCTGGGTCTGTACCAGGGCGCGTTGCGCCGGCAGGTCGACCGCTTTACGTGCACGCGCCAGCAGACGCAGGCCCTCCACCAGCTCCGCGTCGCTGACTGGCCGGGCGATGGATTCGTTGAGGGCCGCGACGAACGTGCGCACCTTATTCGTCTGCGGCAGGTTCACCGCGTTCAGCCACCGTGACAGCGTGCTCTGGTCGATGCCCAGCCGTGCTTTCTCGAGCTCTGTGCCGTAGTCGCTCGTCATCTTGACGGTGGCCGCCTGGGTGAGTGAGTCCCATCCGCCCCGCTCCAGGCACTCCTCTAACCACGCCACCCACGCCTGCCACTCGGGGCAGCGCTGCTGCCTCTCAGGCTTCTCCTTACCCCTGCCGACCCTGCCGAGATCCCAGTGAGCCGGGTGATGCGGCCCTTTGCCGTCGTCCATACGTCACCCCCGTTGCACCCGAGGCTTGCGCTGCGTTTCCCGCCTGTCCTCCCCCCAGGACACCCTGAGGCAGGTGGGATGGGCTGCCCGTACTCGCGGCTCAGATTTGTGTGCCGTCGCCCAGAGCGAACGGGTTCGTGCCGCCGTCTTCGGCGTTGACCGGCCTCTTACGCGGCAGACGAGCGCGCGGCTCAAGCCGGATGTGGTACAGATCCGCGATAAATCGACGCAGAATACCGGGCTTGCCATCAGAAGGGTCGTAGTAATGCACACCGACCATGTTCGTCAGCCTGCGGGGGCTCGGCCCCTTCTCTTCCTCGCCCAATCGCAGGGCTAGCAGGTAGATGTCGTCGCGGTCCCAGGTGTCGCGGATGGTGCGGAGAAATCGCTCCGGATACGGCTCGGTCTTCAAACGCAGGACGGCCTCGTCAATCTTCTGCAGACGGTCCGCGGCCTTCTGGTCCTCGCGCTGCCGGGTGGTGCGAAGCTCTTCCCTCAGGCTGTTGGCGTCAACGCTCAGCTTGTCCCAGGCCGTCTCGGCTTCGTGCCGTGCCGCCTCGGCTTCCTGCAGGTCCTGGCCGGTCAACCAGACGGCGGCCCGTAGGTCGCACAGCTCGTCCTGCATCGCCATACGCTCTTGCCGTGCGGCCGCTCGGGCCGTCTCGTACTCGGCGCGCAGGCCCTCGTAGCGGGCCTGCCAGCCCTCCAGAGCGGCATGGACACCGGCCAGCCTCTCTTCCAGCTGCCGAACGCGACGCACTGCCGCGTCGTAGTCGTCCCGCAGTGCCTCGCTGGCAGTCTCGACCTCCGCGATCCGCTGCTGCAGGCGTTCAACGGAAGAACGGGCTTCCTCCAGCTGGCCGGCCAGGCGGTCCCTGAGCCCACGCATCTCCTCGAGCCTGGCCGAAGCCTCGGCCAGGTCGCGCTCCCGCTGCTCGACGTCGCACTGGGCCGGAAGCATGGCCGCGTCCCGGGCGACCCGCGCGGCCTCCAGCAGCCGCAGGCCCTCGGCCAGCTCAGCCCCCGTGAGCCGGTCAGGAACGTTCCCGCCGATACGCCGGCGCTCCTCAATGCGCTCGTTGAGGCACTCCATGACGGTCTGAAAGAGCCTCGGGCCCGGCAGGTGCTTGCCGTCAAGCCACCGCGACATAGTGCTCTCGACGACGTGAAGCTGCCGACGCGGAATCTCGCGGCCCTTGCCGTCGGTCGTGATCACCTCCCTGCTGGTCTGCCCAAGCGAGGTGAATCCACCACGGGCAAGAGCGTCAGCGAACCACACAAGCCACGCCCGCCTGTTCGCAGGCAGGCCCGGCGGCGGCCACTCGGCCTTGCCGTCATCCTTCTTGCGGCCCTTCCACTGCGCAGGATGGAAGGGATTGCTCCCAGCGCTCTCGTTCATGTGTCCCCCCAGCGCGCCGATCTCGCGCGCGTCCTGGTGCGTCCCCACGCACCTCATGGACCTGTTGTTCCCCTGCAACGGGCGGTGCACCCCCCTGGTTGCACGTGCCTCGAGGCGGCTTGCTTCCCTGCGTTTCTCGGTTGCAGCTTCCGCAGCAGCTTCGCCCCCGATTTCGTAGGTGGTGCGCTCGCGGAAACCGACCATCGGTCCTCGGGGCGCCGGCCCCGGCCCGCCGTCGGGAACCAAGGGGTGGCCCGCCGTGAGCGACTTGCCGGAAGCAGCACGGCGGGCCTGGAACCCGGAACAAGGGGGCTCCATGAACGGCCAGATCAGCGTCCGCACCGTCCTCCTCATCATCGTGGGGGCCGCCGCCGGATGTCTCGCCTACCGCGCGCCGGAATTTGGCGTGGCCCTGATGGTCGGCGTAGGCGTGGTCGGCCTGTTGCACATCCTGATGGGCGAGTAACCCAGGGCTCTGGGTCCCTGGCTGGGGATAGATCTGCCATCCGCGGCCAGGGACCCGGGGGCCTCGTACGTGTACCTGAGTCAGTCGCCAATCGACGGGCTGGCCGCCGGGCTACTCGTTGCCGGCGAGCGGTCGCAAGCAGGCGCTCAGCAGCGTGATTGCTTCGGCCGTGCCGTGACCGCTTCCCAGTCGCCGGAAGGCTTGCTCGGCCGACGGCCTCTGCGCCACCCTGTCGCGGCTACACGCGGTGGTCGTCTTGTCGTGGAGCTTCGACAGCGACTCCTAGGGACGTGTCCCCGATGCCGTCCTCACCCGCTGCTGGCGGGGCGCTGCAGGCGATCAGAGGTGGCACTACCGACGCATTGCAGTGCAATGCATTGAACGGTACGGTAGACGCGAAGCTAGCTGCCGCGGGCGGCTAGAAGTGGAGCCAGGTGACCTGGGGCAGACCGGGAGCCTGGCTCGGCGTCTTTCTGGGCCCGGATTTCAACAGTCAGTGGCCACGTCGAAGTCGATCAGCGTCTCCCCCAGCAGGTCGGTGTAGCGGCTGTCGCCCAGCCGCTGGGCGCGGACGGCCCCAGCGACGATGTCTGAGATCCACAGCAGGGGCTCCGTGGCGCCGGGAATGTGCTCGGCCCGCATCATGCTGCCCTTGGGCAGGACGGTCTGCCGGACCGTGGCTATGGTGCGGATGTCCCGGGCGTTGAGTTCGTCTTCCCGCGCTTCCAGGCACAGGCGAGATACGCCGAACCCGTGGAGCTCCTGGATGAGGGCGCTCAGGCACTTGCTGCGGGCCCGTTCCTGTTTGCGGCGGGGCACTGGGGAGCCGACCGAGACGACGTGGAGCCCCTCCTGGGCGGCCACCGTCTGAGCGGCATCCTTGCGCTCGGTGCGGTCCATCTCGTTCCAGTGCAGCTTCGCGGTGTCGCGTGGGCCTTTCAGCCCTCGCATCGTCAGACGGGCGGTGCCGGCGACGGCAGGGTCAAGGACCGTGGCGGCGATGATGTAGAAGCCGGCGGTCTCGTGCTCGCGGAACGACTCGTCCAGCCAGGCCGTCCTCACCTCGTCGTTGTCGTTGTGGGTACGCGGACGTTCCCCCCTGGTACGGGCTATGAGGTCACCTCCCTGGTCTGGCGGCCGCGGCCGCAAGCTTCTTGGTGTCATTGCTGCTGGCCGTCTTGCCCGTGCTGCCGGTGGGCTGGGCGGCCTGCTTGCGGGGCTTGCGCGGCCGCATGGCGGTGGTGCGCTGGTACTGGTAGGCCAGGGTGAAGCCGCTGGGCGCCAGCGGGGCCTGCTTGAACTCCGGACGGCGCTCGACGAGGCCGAGCTCGAGCAGCTTCTTCAGGCCGCGCTCGTGGGTGTCGGACGACCAGCCGTACCACTGCGGTGCCTTCTCGGCGGGGAACTTCGACCAGTTCTTCTCGCGCAGCACCACCAGGAGCAGCGCCAGGGCGGGCAGGTCGACCACTTCGTCGTAGCCCTTGGTCCAGAACGTCGAGGGGATCTGCAGGTACAGGTCCTCGTCGGTCTGGCCCAGCGGCCGCTCGTAGGGGTCGCCGTGGCCGTCCTCGCGCAGCAGGGTGACGGTGATCTGCGTGCCGGAGCGGGTGCAGGTGATCAGGTTGCGGTCCTGGAGCCGGCGCAGAGTGCGCCAGGCGCCGGTGCGCGCGGCCTGGTCGGTAGCGGTGCGGTCGATGTCCATCATGCGCGCCCACACGGCGCTGTCATGGCGGGTCGACCAGCCGTCCGCGCCGCTGCCGTTGCTGCAGGCGGCCACGATCAGCAGGTACGCCTTCAGTCCGCGCAGGTCCCGTCCGGTCACGAACTCGCTGAGCGGTCCGTGCCTGCTCGCGGCGCCTCTGGGCGCCTGTACGAATGTCTTGCGCAGCGGGACGTTGGCGCGGATCGAGCGGCGGAGGATCGCCGTGCGGGTGTCGCGGCCCGTCGCCTTGACTGCCTGTATGTCCCGCTCGGCGGGCGAAGTCGTCTTCATGCCCCCGAAGTTAGACGTACTGCTATGGCGAGAACAACCAGTTCAGCCTCTCCCCGCCTGGCCGTGTGAGCGGGTATATGAGAGGGCCAAGTGAGAGGTCAAGGTGAGAGGACCACCTGGAACCACTGTGTAAGGACAATCTGGGATCGAGTACGTTCCAGCTCTTGCGTCTGCCCGTCCCGTATTGCCCGCTGGGCCGCTACGGCACAGGTCGCCGACCACTTGGACTTCCCCGCCTCGACGCCAGACCGCACCACACACAATCAGACATAACGGGCATTCAGATCGGCTTCTACAGGTCGAAGTCGAGCTGCTCGACGTCGGTGAACTCCACCTCCAGGCCGTGGGCGCGGCGGCCGCCGTCGCGGAAGTAGGCCTCGCCGAGGCCTTCGGCGGTGATCTCGCGCAGCTGCTGCTCGCTGGCGCCGGCCTGCTGGGCGTCGAAGAGGCGGGCGGCGAAGGCGGGCGGCAGGGCGAGGGTGAGGTGCCGGATCCGGGCATCGTCGGTGGAGCCGGGGGCGGCGGTGAACCCGAATCGGGCGCGGGTGTCGATGATGAGGCCGGTGCTGGTCGCGGCCTGGCTGCGGGCCTGTTCGCGGACGCGTGGCTGCCAGCGGGTGCGGACGGCGTCGGCCAGGCGCTGGGCGAGGTCGGGGCGGGGCCGGCGGATCTGGTCTTTGACGTAGCGCTCGACGGTGCGCTGGGAGACACCGAGTAGCTCGGCGACCGAGCGGGTGCCCTTGAGCTGGCGGACCAGGTAACGCATCTGCGCTCCCGCGGACTTCGGAATCGGGCGGGTGAACGCCTTCTGTGTCGCACGGTCCAGGCCATTGGAGACCAGACCCATCGTAAAGACTTCCTTTCAAGATCGGCTGGAGTGGCGCCTGGCGGCCGATCACCGGTCCGGCGGCAAACTCCCCCACCGGACCGGTGATCGGCCGCGAGAGGGCCACTCAGGGCTGGTAAGGGCCGCACACTTGCGTTGGGCCGGAATCAGGCAGATGAGGCGAAGCTCTGCGCGGCGATCTGGGCGCTTCCCCGACCCCGCCGCCTGGGAAGCAGACCCGGACGGGATGAAAGCGCAGGGGATGGACGCACGGCGTGCTTCACACGGTCGCACGGGCGACTCGGTCGGGGTGGCAGCGTGGACACAGCTCCCGGGCGTCCTCCGGCCCGACCTTCCTAAAGCGCGGGTTCAGCCGGGCAGCAGTACCGGTGCCGTCGCCGCACTCACCGCACCACTCCGGCGGACCGGGCCGGCCGGTACCGGGCACCTCGTGCAGCTGCTCAATCGGCGCGGTGGACCGCTCCGCATGCTGAACCAGGTCGGCCCAGCCACGTACCGCGAGTTCCCGTGCCCGGTCGCACAGCCACGCCTCCGGCAGCCCCTGCCCGAGCAGCTCGACGGCCTGGCGCTCCAGCTTGGCCCTGGTGCCGTTCAGCACCGGCCGTCCGAGGGCAGCGGCGTACGCGGCCACGACCCGCCCCCCTGCCGCTGTGCTCCTGCTTGAACGCTCACGCTGCTGCGGCACCTCAGCCTCGGAGGGGTTGTGTCCCTCGGGCGGAGCCTCGTTCTCTCTCTCTCCTACCGGCGCTGGGCCCAGGGAGGCATCAGCATCAGGCGCGGCGCCCGCGCGGGGAGGGAGAGAAGAGGGATCTGAAGAAGGAAGGAGAAGGGGGGCAGATTTCGCCGCCCCTGCCCCTGCGAGATTTGCCGGGGGGGGTGCAAGATTTGCCGGGGGGGGTGCGAGATCTGCCGGGGGGGGCGACGGAGGGGCGGCAGATTTCGCCGGGGGGGTTGAGCTGGGGTTTTCCGCGTGCCCCTCGTCGAAGGTCAGCTCCTCCACGAGAGACGGCCCGTAGTCGGTGCGCTTGCGCTTCATGCTGGCCAGCAAGTCCAGGTTGATCCGGAACAGGTTGGCGAGCTGCGCCCCGTTCTTCGGGCTGAACCGCTCCCCCGCCTTGAGCAGCCGGCGCTTCTCCAGGCGGGCCCGCTGGTCCCGCGCGGACCTGAGAGACATGTGCGCCTCGTCCGCGATCTGCTGCATGTGCGCGATCACGTAGCCCTTGGCGTCGGTGTGATTGCAGCACGCCATCAGGAACGCGCCCTCTCCCACACTCAGTCCCTCGGCTTGGAACACCAGGTTCATGTGCTGGATCACTGGGCCCCCTCTGATTGGGCCCAGGCGCAGGAAGCTGCGGTGGCCGCGATCGGGGGCCTGCCGGTCATCGAGACGGCTTCGGTGAGCATGACGGGCGGCCTCTGGTGCAACGCGCCGCCGGATTCAAGAGGGCGGACACCTTGCGGCGCGGCCGTTGAGAGCGTCTGGTGGTGCAAGGGGTACATCTCCCCAGGTAGGGGAGCCGCGACCAGAGAATGTGACCTATGTGGATCCCGGAGTAGTGGCGTTGCGCAATCTCCTGCGCATACTCTGGGTATAGGTGACCACGCGGGCTTTCGGGCCCACGGGCATCACCCGGCAGACGAGGTCACCTCGCTGCTCACGACTCGAAGCTTTTCCAGGGCTGGTGAGTCGATTCGCTAGGAAGCGGTCCTGTTGTGGCGACAGGGCCGCTTCGGCGTTTTCTAGGGGGGCCAGTAGGAGCCGTGCACCTCAGCCTGCTTTCGCAAGGTCGGATCCGAGGGCTGCCTCGGGGTGTCTGTCGGCCCAGCCCTTGAGTAGGCGGAGGTATGCGTCGCGGTGCCGCCGGCGCGGCATGGACTGACCGTTTTCCCAGCGCAGGAATGCCATCCGGTGTACGCCGAAGGCCTGCGCGACCTCTTCCTGCGTGAGTCCGGATGCCTTGCGGAGCCTGGCCCGAACCTCAGGAGAAGGAAGAACGTCAGCAGGCCGACTGAGCAGCGCGTCGACAGCTTCGTTCAGATCATTCATCACTCCCCCTTCCTCGTGATCCCAAACTGTACATAGAAAGCAGCTCCATGTAGAGCTTTTGAAGACGTGTCAGCTGTGCGTCCTTCGGGAGCGGGAGTTGTAGATGTGGTGCTTTGCCAGTATTTGCGCTGCCAGAGCCAGGGGTAGGGTCGCCCACATGCCCCTTGCCCTGTTCGACCTGGATGGCACGCTGGTCGATCGTCAGTCGGCGCTCGACGACGCCGTGAGCTGCCTGTGCCGTTCCCGCGCTCTTCCCACAGGCGCCGAACAGTGGCTGCGCACTGAACTTGCCGACCGCGCGACCGCTGAAGACTTCGCCCGACTGCGGGAAGTCTTCGGACTGGAAGCGCCGGCCGCGGACCTGTGGCAGGAGTACGTCGACCTCATGGCGGCCGCCGTCACCTGCCGTCCCGCGGTCCTCGAGGGCCTGGCCCGCCTGCGCGCCGCTGCCTGGGCGATCGGCGTCATCACCAACGGGGCCGGCGACATCCAGCGCGCCAAACTCGCCGGGACCGGCCTCGACGGCTTGGTCCATGGAGTCGCCGCCTCGGGCGACCTGGAGATCCGCAAGCCGGACCGGCGCCTCTTCGAACTTGGGGCTACACGGTGCGGCGTCAGCCTCGCGGACGGCGGCTGGATGGTCGGCGACAATCCGACCGGCGACATCGGCGGCGGCCACCGAGCCGGCCTGCGCACCATCTGGCTCCGCGGCCGCCCCTGGCCCGACGGACTCCCCGCCGCGCACCACGTCGTCGACGACGTCACCGACGCCATCACCATCCTGCTCGCAGAGACGGAGTAGCACCGTGGCCCAGCCGACTGTCGGCATCCTCCACCCTGGCAGCATGGGCGCTGCCGTCGCCGCCTGCGCCGCGACCAACGCGGCCGAGGTCCTGTGGTGCGAGACCGGGCGGAGCACCGCGTCCGTGGAGCGCGCCGCCCAGTTCGGCCTGACGCCCGTTGCCACACTGGCCGAGCTGCTAGACCGCGCCGACATCGTCATGAGCCTCTGCCCGCCGGCCGCTGCCGAGGACTTGGCCCGCGACGTCGCCGGGCACCGCTTCGCCGGGGTGTACGTGGAAGCGAACGCCATCAATCCCACGCGCGTGCAGCGGATCGCCGGGCTGCTCGAACACGGCGCGACCGTTGTGGACGGCGGTGTCGTCGGCTCCCCGCCGGTCGGCGGCAAGAAGCCGACCTTGTACCTGTCCGGCCCGTCCGGCGCGACGGAGCGCGTGGAGGCGCTGTTCGCAGGCACCGCCGTTCGAACGGCACTCCTCGGCACGGACATCGGGAAGGCATCCGCGCTGAAGCTCTCGTACGCCGCCTTCCAGAAGACATCGCGAGTGCTGGTGGCGCTCGCGATCGGCATGGCGCGCGAGCACGGCGTCGACCAGGAGCTCATCGAGGTCGCATCAAGGCGCACCGATTCGTACCTGTCCGAGCCGCAGTACGTTTCCAAGACCGCCGCCCGCGCTTGGCGCTGGGGCCCGGAGCTGGAGGAAGCTGCCGATGCGCTCGCGGCCGCCGGCCTCCCGCCGGAGATGCTGCGCGCGGCCGCGTCGACGCTGGCACGGTGGAACGACGCCAAGGACGACGGCGAGCTCACGCTTACCGACGCCTTGGACCGACTTGCCCAGCCGTAGCCCGCGCTCATGCCGTTGTCGCTCCCGCCCGCTGCGCCAGCAGCTGGTCGATGAGCCGCGCCGCGTCCTGCGGAGCCGACGCCGTGGTGTCCACGGTCAGGTCCCAGATCATGCCCGGGTGCGCGTCCAGGTCCTCGCGGGTCGCGTCCCATGCCGCCAGGCGCGCCGCGGTGTCCCTGTCGTCGCGCTCCGCCGACCGCTGCTCGGTTACTTCGCGCGGGCACCACAGCAGCACCCCCGACCAGTCGGCCGGGTAGCCGTCGACCAGTGCTCGGATGCCGTCGACCTGCCCGAGGTGCACCACCGGCACACCGGCATCGAACGCCGCGTCCAGGCCGGGCGCGTCGATGACGTATGTGTTGCCATAGCGGCTGTTCGAGTAGACGATGTCGCCCGCGGCCTCCAGCTCACTCAGATGCTCCGCTGTGCCCATCCGGTAGCCGGCCGTCTTGCCCGTCCCTACCTTGAGCCGCGCGAACTGCACGTATCTCGGATTCAGCTCCGTGAGCGCGCTGGTGACGGTGTCCTTGCCCGAGGCTGGCGGCCCGTACAGAATCACCCCCTGCTTCGCCGTCATGCGTACATCGCCCCCATCGCCTGCCGGGCCTGATCTGCGAGCGTGACCGCAGTGCCCAGGCGGTTGTCGACGACCAGGTGGGGCACCGCCGGGCGCAGCTCCAGGTCGATCGTGGCCATGTACTCGTCCCACCGCGCCAGCTTCCACGCATCGCGGGCCGCGGACCGGAATCCGATGTACTCGCGCATGGATTCTTCGTCGCAGCGCACCCACACGGGGAAGACATCGACCCCCATCGAGCCGGCCCTGTTGGTCAGACGCTGCATCCAGGCCGGGTCGGTCATCTCGGAAATGAACGGCGCGGTGAGCACCGTGGAGATGCCGCACTTGATGTTGGCCATGGCCGACTGCATCAGGCAGTCGTACTCCACCGGCCGGACCTGCTCGCGGTAGAGGTCGGTGTGCCTATCGTTGGCGTCACCGCCCAGCGCGATCAAGAGCCGCTCCACAAGCGGCCGGGTGAGCGGGTCCTTGTCGAGCAGCGGCCAGCCCGTGAGCTGAACGAAGAAGCGGGCGAGCTCGGTCTTGCCGCTGCCGGCGAAGCCTCCGACCAGGATGAGCACGGGGCGATGGGGGTCGCCGCCGGTGTGCCTCCGCTTCCAGGCGTCGATGATCCGCTGCTGCAGGTCGAAGTGGTCGGCCTCCTCCGATCCGGGCGCGATGCGATGGATGGCGCGCTCAACGGCCAAGACGTGCGCGCCGTTGAGACGGTCCTCCATCGGCGTGAGCTTGAAGGACGTCTCCTCCCCAGGCAGAGCGGCACGGAAGCCAAGGTCCGGCTCGGTCGCACGGTAGAGAAGACAGTAGGCGCGCCGGTAATGCGGACCTGGGTAGACCTCCCCCTGCTCGTGCTGCCACAGGGTCTGCGGATTCGCAGCAGGGATGCCTTTGAGTCTGGCGTGCTCGGCCATCTCACGGAGGCGCTCACCAGCCTTTTCCAAAGTCAGACCATGAGCCTCGCGCTGCTCACGCAGCCGGTCTGGCCGCCATCCTGCCCGGTGCTTCCCCACCCGGATCCCCTCCGTCATCGACATGACTGGGAGCCTAGGCCCGCAGCCGCAAATCCCATGTGTAAGCGGATGTTGAAAACTCGTGAACGCCGATGCGCACGAGCTTCGACAAGACGTTGTGATGTTGCGATTCAGTTCTAGCGAGTGTGATAGCCCACACAAGACGAGCTATCAGGTGGAGTGCATTGTGCGGGAGTTGGAGCACTCAGGCGTCGAATTCGTAGTCCAGTACGTAGGCGGCCGAATCCATGGTCATCTCGTTGATCTCCACGGCTCGCCCTTTCGAGTCAAAGGCCGTGCGGGCCAACTTAATAACCGACCTCTCCGTGGGAATGGCCAGCCGGGTCGCTTCCTCAGCGGTGGGCATACGGACCCGCACCTCCTCCCGGAACCGGGCTGGCGCGTGACCGAGGTCCCTAAGGCGGGCGTAGATGCCGCCTGGACCTGTGTCGGCCTGCGTGATAGGGGACCCCGTCACCAGCGACTGAGGCAGATAGGACTCGGCGATCATGACGGGGCGCCCGGCCATCAGGTATCGACGACTTCGTACACACACCGTCTCGTCTGGAGGCAGCTCAAGAACCGAGCCGATGTGGCGAGGCGGGAGAACGCCTTCCGTGACCGTGAGCTGATCGACGTCTGGAATACGGCTGTCGTCTGCGGACCAGACCGATTTACCGCTTCCCCAATGCTCATGGGCCAGTCGTTGCAGGCCGCGACGCCGGATGGGATCGAACGAGATTACACGGGCGCCGGCACCTCTCTTCGTTTCGATGAGTCCCTCGGTCCTCAGAATTTTCAGCGCCCTCCGGGCAGTAAGGCTCGCGACGTCGTACTGCTCGGCGAGTGTGTTCTCTCCGGGCAAGCGATCGCCAGGCCTGTAGTCACCTCGTTCGATCGCGGCTTTCAGCTCATCGGCGATCTGCTGGGCCTTGGTGGGCGGTGTCGTCTCGTCTGCTGCCATCGGTCTCCCTACCTCAGTACCGATCCTAGGAGGGATTGCTACCGAGGTGCCCGGGGGGTCCCAGGCGTGTCCGCAGGACGGACATGATACCGGCTACAGACACACATCGGTACCGAGGTTGTTGACATCGATACCGAGGATGGTTTTCACTGAGTGTGCAACCTCGGTACCGAGGTTGCGGGCAATGCCGCAGGAAGCCCCTTCCCCTAGGGGGAGGGCCGGGGTGGATAGCTCCACCAAATCCCCCGGACCAGTCATCTGGCTGACGCGGCTTCCACGTGCACACGCAGTGCAGATGCGCTGTCCGTCCACTAGAACGCTGGGATCGACCCGGGCGGCCTGACGGGCGGAGAGAGCACCGCGACGCGCCCACGCGCCCGTCCTTCCAATCACGAGGAGTCCCCTGTGACCACGACCCCCGCGATGCCGACGGCCCACAAGCGCCGCCGGAAGACCCGCACCTCAAACATCAACCACCGCCCCCCAATCATCGTCTCCGGCCTCAAGGCCAACGAGCTCGACCTAACCCCTGGCAAGGAGCACCTGGTCTGCCCCGACTGCTCCACCTGGGTCCCAATCACCGGCATGCTGGGAACGCCGAAGTTAGTGCCCCACCACACCGGCCAGGCCGGGACTGCCGGAGCGCACCGCTGTACGGGTGGCACCAACCGCCGGGTCACCCTCGATGTCGAGGTTGACGCCTGGCGCACCAAGCTGATCGAGGCGGCCCCGACCACCGCTTCCCGCCGAGCCACCAAGGTGCTGCGCAAACCGAAGACGACGCAGCCACCGGCCGCCAGCCAGATCACGCCCGTCTCGATCAGCGCGGAACGGGTGCGTCAGGCGTTCCGGCGACACAAGCAGCAGTGCCCGGCCTGCAGGGGCGAGGCCACCGCCCGCGACGGCGAACCGCTGCCCTGCCGCGATGGTGAGCGCCTGGCCGTCACCTTCCTCCGACTGCTCCGCCAGGAGCCCAAGCGCCAGGCCGTCCGCGAGGTCTTCGCCCGGGAGCGCCAGCGATTCGACCGCCACTACACGGTGGCGGCCCCCGCGAAACGGAAGTCCCAGTGGGCTGCGGTTCTCCCGAAGGTGCAGGACGCAGACACCCGGCGCGCGCAGCTACCCGCTGGCGATGCCCCCACCGAGGCCCGCAACGTGCCGCTGGAAACCCTTCACCCCATGCGCGGTAACGCCAACTGACCCTGTCGAGAGCGGCTGCGGTCGTTTTCGCCCCGGCATCGCCACCTCTGCCGGGCTCCCCCGCAGCCCTGCGCTGCCCATCCTCGACCGCGCCCGCACGGGCGCGGTGGCGGGTGGAGTGCGCAGGACGCACTGCCCCGCATCGCGCGGGGTCTACATGCGACGAACCCCCAGGGATTGCGCCCCTGGGGGTTCTTGTCGCGGTCTCATCCCGTCGCGAAAGGACTGACCACGTGCACAGCATCGCACTCCGCCCGGCCCGCTCCACCGTCCAGGACGAGATCGGCCCGCGCCGTCCCGGCGCGATCTACCAGAACGTGGATGGCCGGTTCGAGGTCCTCGCGCTCGTCACGGTCCCGGCCGACGCCGCGCAGCTGCTGCGCCGGGCGGCCGCCCGATGGGCGGTGATCGTCCGGGACACCCTCCGTCCGGACGGTCAGCCCTTCGCCGTCGGCACGGTGTGGACCGACAGCGACTACCTGGTCCGCCCCGCCACGGACTCCAATCTCTACGCGCCGGCTGCCTGACGACCCGCCACGGTCCGCCTCCCGCCCACCAGAGCAGTCAGGGCGGGAGACGGGCCGTGGCAGGCCGACCGGCCCGCCACGACAAAAGGACGGCCCCGCGACTCTGACCTCCCGGGACCGTCCGTGATCAGGAAGGCAAGTTCCATGACCACGGCGATCATGTCACGCCCGCAAACCCCGACACCAGAGCACGACCCGTTCTCCCGCGTCCTCAGTGCCATCAACTCCCACCGCACACCCCGCTGCGAGAACGCCCGCCCGCACCGGGCCGCCCCCGCGGCCGCGCTCGGCGCGCACCTCCTGGCCGTGGTCCGCGCCCAGGACGCGACGATCCCCGCCCACCGACGCGCGCCGCGCACCGTCGCGGAGATGCGGGCCCGGATCGCGGCCCTGTACGAGGACGAGCAGGACGCCTGCGGAGTGTGCGGCTTCTGGCAGTGCCGCTGCACCGAGGCCCGCACCCTCACGCCAGGGCCGGCCGATGCCGTCCCGGCCCCCGCGTCCAGCGGCGGGCAGTGCAACGTGTGCGGCGGCTGGTTCGAAGACTGGCCCGGCGGCACCTGCGACGCCTGCCGTTAACCCTTATGCCTCACCTCATAGAAGCGGCCCGGGCAGCCCAGCAGCGCGCCGCCCGGGCCGCCGCCGCGGTCGGTCCCACCCATCCGCTCGCCCGTCTGCTGTTCGCGGCCGCCGCCCTGGCGGCGGCCGCCGTGTGGGACGCCGGGCACCGCATCACCGACCACCGCGAAAGACAGCCCAACCCCGTGCCCGAAGACCTTTCCCATCGCTACCAGGCAGCTCACCGCGCCTGTACCCCCTCAAGCCCTGCCGGGCCGCCGTCCCTAACCCGAGGCGACGGCCCGGCAGGCGTACACCAGAAAGGACCCCGCCGGTGAGCAGCCGACGCCAGCCTGCCCGCAAGGCTCCCGCCAAGAAGACGACGACCAGGGTCAAGACCACCACGGCCATCAGGACGACCGCGACAGTCGGCCTGAGCGAGGGCCCCGGCACCACGGTGGCCACCGAGCCCGCCCCCGCGCCGGGGTCGGGGCCGGGGCCGGACTGGGAGGCGCTGGCCCGGCTCCTAGACGCCAGGGACCGGGCCGCCGACATCATCGACACCGCCCGCGAGCAGGCCCTCGTCCTACAGACGCAGGCCGAGGAGCAGGCGGCGCGCACCGTCGCCGACACCCATGAGCAGGCCACCGCCCTGCTGGCCGATGCGCGCACCCGCGCCGAGGTCGTCACCCTCGGCGCCCAGGAGGAAGCCAGCGCCCAGCGGGCGGCGGTCACCACCGAAGCCGAGACGGTGCGCGAGGAGGCGCAGAAGCTGCGCGGCGAGGCCGACCAGCTCCTGGCCGAGGCCCGCACCCGCGCCGACCAGCTCCTCGCGCAGGCCCGTTCGCAGGTCGCGGAGCTGACCGAGCTGGCCGCCGCCGACCACCAGGCCACCGCATCCGCCATCGCCGAACTGCGGCGCCTGGCCGAAGCCGACCTCACCGAGATCGGCGCTCTGGTCGAGGGCCGCCGCGCCGAGGCCGGGCAGATCCTCGCCCGAGCCCGCGAGGAGGCCGACAACCTGCTCGCCGCCGTACAGAAGGAGGTCGAGCAGGCCCGCGCGCGCCACGCCCAGCTCGCCAAGGCCGCCGCCGAGCAGTACGACGCCCGGCGCATCGAGGCGGAGACGCTGTACGCGGACGCGGTCGAGGCTGCCGCCGAGCGGCGCCGCGAGGCCGACGCCCACGTCGCCGCCGCCCACACCGAGGCGGAGGAGGCCCGCGCCGAACTGCGCGCCGAACTGCGCCAGCTGGGCGAGAAGTTCGACACCGAGGCCGCCGCCAAGCGCCAGGCTTTGACCGAGGAGCTCGCCGGACTGAAGACAG
Source organism: Streptomyces collinus Tu 365 (assembly GCF_000444875.1). Lineage (NCBI taxonomy): Bacteria > Bacillati > Actinomycetota > Actinomycetes > Kitasatosporales > Streptomycetaceae > Streptomyces > Streptomyces collinus. The sequence goes on from NC_022001.1 coordinate 29,242, forward strand.
CGTGCGACCGGCAGCGCGAGAAGCTGCGCACCGAGGCCACGTCCGTCACCCAGGAGCTGCGCGAGGCCGCCCAGAAGCAGGCCGCGCGCATCACCGCCGAGGCCGAGCGCAAGGCCAAGGGCATCACCGACCGGGCACAGGCCGACGAGGCCCGCGCCCGCCGGCTGTTGAACGAGGCCCGCGAGGCCAAGAAATCCGCCGCCAAGTGGCGCCGCCGGCGGCAGAACCTTGGCGGCAAACTGTGGAAGGCGGCGCCGTGGGTCGCGCTGGCCGCCGGCGTCGGGCTCGCCGCCTCCGGCGAGTACGAACTCGCCCGCATGGTCGGCATCAACGACTACGTCGCCCCGCTCCTGCCGGTCAGCATCGACGTCTACTGCGTCACCGCGTTCCGCACCAAGAAGGACATCGTGCCGGCGCTGCTGCTGATGGCGTCGGCCAACGTCGTCTTCCACCTCTCCGACCAGGCGAAGCTCGTCCCCGAGGGCGGGTCGGCCCCGTGGCAGCTCACCACCTTCGTAGTCCTGATCTTCGTGGCCGTCATCTGGCGCGTCCACACCCTCATGTACACCGACGGGACGGACGGACACGGCGGCACGGATACGCCGTCCGGTACGGCCACCGCAACGCCGCTCCGTGCCGGCACGGACGGAAACGGAACGCTCGCCCGTACAGGGACGCATCGCCGGACGGACGGTACGGACAGCACGACGTCCGGCCGTACGAATGACCTGTACGCCGCGAACAGCGGCGGACGAGCGGACGGTACGGGCCCCGGACGCGACGGTACGGATCCCGTATCCGCCCTGACTCACTCCCCGCACCACGACGGAGGTGAAGGGGCGCTGACCAGGGAGTACAGCGACCGTACATACGACGTACACACCACCCCGGACGGGGCGGCGCGTACAGGTACAGCAGCCCGAGGGCGTACCGGTACGGCACACGCGGCCGTACAGGGACGCGGCAGCACGGTCAGCGTCCGTACACAGCCCGGCCGCGAGGGCGTACAGGGTGGCCGTACCGGTACGGCCACCGTCTCCTCCCGTGCAACCGGAACCAGCGGCACGGGCCGTACAGGCGGTACGGACCGGCCCGGTACGCCCGCCCGCACGGACGAAGAACTCCTCCCGCTCGTACAGGCGCTCCCGCGTGACGAGGACGGCTACGTGACCCTCTACCGGGTCCGTACCGACCTCTCGGTCAACCAGCCCCGCGCGGTTCGGCTGCTGAAGGAGGCCGGCCTGCTGCGGCCCGAGGACGCCGACAAATACCTCACCTGACCCACCCCGTCCGGCACACACCAGTGAGGGCCAGCCCGCTCGAATCGGGCTGGCCCTCGCCGCGACTGCCGGAAGCAGCCACCCGTCCAGTACAGCACGTTTCCCCAGATCAGAACCCGCTTCCGGCACGCCTGGGCGGGCTCGAACCACACGAGAAGGAGTCAGCAGCCCATGTCCGGAATCGACTGGGACAAGGAGTTCAGCCTCATGAACCCCCAGACCCCCCCGACGTCGGAGAAGCCGGAGAAGCCCGCCATCTCGCGTCTGTCCACCGCGGTCGGCGGGATGCGCCGCAACACCGCGGCGCTCGCCGTGTGCGGCACGATCGCCGTCGTCGCCGTGTGCGGCACGGTCGTCGCCGTCACCAGCATGCAGGGCGAGCAGGCCGCCCAGGAGCGGGCGCGCGCCAAGGAGAAGGCAGCGAACGCCCTGGTGGAGGCAGAGGCCGACAAGCAGCGGGCGCAGACCGAGGAAGCCGCGGCCAAGGTCACCTACGAGCGGGAGATGACCGTCTACCGCGAGTGCATGAAGTCCCGTGCGGCGGCGGTCGCCAAGGCGGCCTCGTACGACGTCGCGAGGATCCCCACCTGCGACGCCCCGACCCTCGGCGGTGCGGCCTCCCAGTCCCAGAAATCCGCTGGCTCCGGCGGCGGTCTCGGCGGCATCACCTCCAGCCCGTGGCTGTGGGTGGCGCTCGTCGGAGGCGGCGGATTCATCGCCTACAAAAAGCTCTCCGCCCCCTCCGGTTCGGGCGCGGTAACCCCCACGAACGACAAGGGATTCACCTTCGAGAAGGGTGCCTGACATGACGCTTCAGTTCTTTGCTCTCGCCCTGTTCTGCTGGGCCGTGTTCTTCACCTTCAAAAAGACCAAGGGAAAGCAGATGGTGATCTGCATCATGCTGATCGTCTCTGGGATCTTCCTGCCGTACACGCCGTTCAGCGAACAGATCCGGACCACCCTGGAGTCGGTCTTCAACACGGCGAACACGACTGTGAACAACATCAGCTCCTCGTCACGCTAAGTACGCGCCAGGGGTTACCGGTTACTAGTTACAGCCCCCGAGACACCCCCAGAACCGCCCACCAGGCGGCGCGAACCGGTGTCCTGCGGGCCTGTAACCAGTAACCGGTAACCGTCCGAAACAACACAGAGTCACAGAAGGGAGGGTCGTGGAACTCCTCGTACTCCTCGCCATCAGCTATCTGTTCGGTGTGGACAAAACGCATGGGAAATACGAACAGGCGGGAATTAAAAAACCCCCCGCCAAACCAAAAGAGAAATGGAGTCCGACCCGGGCACCGGAAACATTCCGAAACGCGCCGTACAACTTCGCGGCGAAAACACATTACGGGCTTCTGGTGGGCGCACATTTCTCGGGTGGCCTGCGCGACGGCTGGCGCTCTGCCTACCTCAAAAAGCCGAGCGGAAAGCCTTCTGTTTCCACTTCTACCGGACCCAATCCAGGGCCCTCCGCGACCACCGTGCCGCCCAAGCCCAGCACACCCCCGACTACCCCGCCGACCACACCGACGGCGCCCCCAACAACCGCCCCGCCGACGACGCCCCCGCCTCCGGGCACCCCGCCCCCCACAGCGCCGCCACCGTCCGCTCCCCCACCGTCCGCTACCCCACCGCCAACGGCTCCCCCACCGCCAACGGCTCCCCCGCCTCCCACGACCCCGCCGACGACAACGCCGGGGCCCGTAGTCCCCCCGGCGGGCACGGTCCCGCCGCCCCGCACCGTCCCGCTGCCCGAGCACATCAGAAAGGACCCCGCGATGCAGCCCAACCCGCCCGTACCGCACTCCGCGACCGTCGACGACAAGGGCACCCACGTCACGACCGCCGCCGGCAAGACCCGCACCTACAGCGGCGGCGAGGTCATGACCCTCACCCAGGTCATCGACCTCGCCGAGGGCTCGGCCACCCTGTGCCAGTCCAGCACCGAGACCTGCCTGGACCTCATGGACGAGGCCGCGGAGCTGGCCACGGACTGCGACACGCTCATCGCCGAGATCACCGCGCAAGGCGTCGGCGCGAACCTGCTCGGCAAGTGCGAGGTGCTCAAGGAGCAGCTCGACCTCCAAGCCGCCGCCGCCAAAGACCTCCACGACAAGATCCAGGGCGGCGAGGAAGCGTGCCGCACCGCCTCCGCAAACGCGGAGCTCCGCCACGGACCGATCTTCCGGGCCGTCGCCGACTCCCCCCTGACCAAGCCCGCCGAACGCGACTTCTACAACGCCCGATAGAAGAGGAGAGGCCCCGCATGAGCACCACCGAGACTTTGAAGGACGCCGCTAACTACGCGGCCCTGCGCACCAAGCTGGCCTGGCTCACGCACAAGGTCCACGCGCACGCCCAGACCGTCACCACGCTCGCCTCCGACGTCGACGACGCCGCCGAGCAGATGCTGGACGCCGCCGAGACGATGAAGGCGCTGGCCGTCGACGATGCGACCACGGCTGAGTTCGCCGACGCCGCGCTGACCATGACCGGCGTCAAGGACGCGGCCGGCGCCTACACCTCCGCCGCCGACAGCGCCTCCGCGGCCGCAGACGACGCGAAGGCCACCACCGAGAACGACCACGGCGGCATCGCCGACGCCGTGACCACCTCCCCCGTCGACATGGCCGAAGCCACCTTCTACACCCAGCAGTAAGGAGATCCAGACCGTGGGGCCGACCCGAGCACAGTTCATCCAGTACGCGCCCGCCGCGCTCGCGGTAGTGCCTCTCGTGGCCGGCCCCTGGTCCGCCCTCGCCGCCGCGGCGGCCGGAGCCGGGGCCTGGACCGTAGGCGTCTCCGCCCCGGTACTGCGGTCTTTGATCGGATGTGGGTTCACCGCCACCGGGTGCGGCATCGCCGCGCACGAGGTCCTCGCCGCGGGCGGGACCCCGCTGATCGCCCTCGGCCTCGCGGTCCCGGCCGGGGCGGCCGCCCTGGCCCACCGCCGCAACATCGCCGACCACACCCCCGCCCTCGTACCCGCGACCACGACTACGGGTGCGGGTGCGGCGGTCGGCCTGACGTCCCAGGCACAACTCATCACTGCCTGGTGGAAGGAGTTCATCTCCGGCCCCACCCAGACCGAGGACCGCAAGCTCATCCAGGTGGGGGCCAACCTGGAGCACCTCGCTCTCGAGGCCGACGACGACCACGTGTCGTTCACCGGGATCATCACGCTGCCCCAGGGCCAGCAGGTGCGGGTTAGGGCCGCCGACATCGCCGCCGTCTACCAGATCCCCGTCTCCCAGGTCGAGCTGGGAGACCCCAAGCACTACGCGCCCAACGCCCTGCCCGTCACCGTGCAGTTGAAGGTGCCGGCGGCGCAGCCGCAGATCGTGGCCGGTACCCCGACGACTCCCGAGGAGGTCTGGGCGGCGTACGTGGCCGTGCCGGAGGGCGCGATGCCCGGCACCACCCTGACCGTCACCCGCTACGACGGGCCGCTGGACTGGGAAGGGATCGCCACCCGCGACCGCAGGGCGATCGGGACCGTCAACCTCCAGGACCTCGCAGGCAACCTGGAGCTGGAGACGATCCAGATCGCCCTCGCCCCCGGCGACAAGCCCTCGCAGATGGGGATCCGGGTGATGCGAGAGCACGCGCTGATGCACGGCACGATGCTCTCCTCGGTCGTGGACGAGCTGTCGATGGACTCCCGCGGCTACATCCGCGCCGGCACCTACGTCGACGGCCGCCCCGCCCTCCTGCCCCTGGCGCAGCCCGGCTCCGGAGCCCGCCACCTCTACCTCGTCGGCGGGTCCAGGTCGGGCAAGTCCGGGCTGCTGGAGCAGATCCTGCTCTCCGCCCACCGCTCCCGCATCGCGGTGGTCCTCGCCTCCCCGCAGGCCGGCACCATCGCCGGCGCCTCGCTGTCCGCCTACCTCGGCGACGGCCTGGACGAGGCGATGGGCGCGCTGCGCCTGGCCTACGCGATGATGCTCGACCGCGAAGCCCGCTACCGCAGCCCGGCCTTCCCCTTCACCGACCCCCTCGTCCTGGTCGTCATCGACGAAGCGCACATGCTGCTGTCCGTCTCCTCCCCGTACCACCTGGAGGCCAAGGCGATCGTGGAGCAGCTGACCCGACGCTCCCTCAAGCGGGGCATCGGCGTCGTCCTGGCCACCCAGACCCCGCTGGCCGAAGACCTCGGCAACTCCACCGTCATCCGCTCCCAGCTCCTCATCGGCGGCGGCGCGGTGTTCCTGCGCTGCGCCAGGGGCCAGGGCAACCTGGTCGGCGCGAACGCGGTCGAGGGCGCGGAGGGCATCGACCTGTCGATGATCCCCTCGCAGTGGCCGGGCCAGTACGCCAAGGTCAGCAACCGGGACATGAGCGGCCTGGCCACCGAGGCCGCCGCCGCCCCCGAGGACGGCACCTTCGGCCTGGGCTACCTCCTCACCCCCGGCTCACAGGCCATCCAGTTCCGCTCCCTGCACCTGGACGTGGCCCCCGTCTCCCTCGCCGGAGGCGAACCGCCGGTCGGGATCGAGAACTGCGACGCCTGGCGCGAGCGCGACGCGATCACCCAGACCCCCATGGTCGACAAGCGCGGCAAGAACCTGATCGGCAGCCTCACCGACCTCCTCGCCGCAGCCCAGGGCGCCCCCTCCTCGCACGAGGCACCCCAAGACAACTCCAGCGGCCTCCAGACAATCGCCGGATCCAGCAGGCCCGGTGCTCCTGGCGCAGCCGCTGGAGCGCCCGACGGACAGGAGCTGATCAAGCCGCGCATCCTCGAGCTCCTTCGGGAGCAGTCCATCCCGATGACCGCCGAGACCATCGCCCGAAAGCTAGGCACCTCCGCCAAAAACATCAAGCCGCGCCTGTCCGAGCTGAAGAAGCGGGACGAGGTCACCAACGAGAACGGCCTGTGGAGGGCAGCATGAACACCCGCACCGACACCGACTTCACCCCCATCGACCAAGACCTGTACGCGAAGGCGTTCCAGCTCCTCGACCCCGGCCCCACCCCGGAGCCCACAGCCACCGAGGCCTCGGCGGCTTCCGTGCCGTCCCCCCGCCCCGCCGCCCCGCCGGTGCGCCGGACCGGCCCGGTGGAAAGGACCCTCACCGACGCGCTCGCATTCCTCGACACCCACGGCTGGGCCAGGTTCACCCTCGTCCACCCCGAGGGCGCCCGCTGCTCCATCGGCGCGCTGCGCGCAGCGGCCGGCGCCCGCAACGCCGCCTACTGCGACGCCGGGAACCTCCTCCTGGACGAGGCCCGCCGCCAGCACGGCAAGAAGTGGGAGACGATCCCCTCCTGGAACGATTCCCACACCGGAGCGCAGGTGCGTAGCGTGTGGGATGCCGCCATCCGGCGCGCCCGCCGCATGAGCATCTGACGCTGGAGCTGCCCGTGTCGTTCTCGTTCACTAACCCCGAACCGGACCGTGACGACCGGTCGTTCTCGTTCACAGGCACGCAGCCGGACTGCGACGACGGCCGCTCGTTCTCGTTCACCGGCTCGGACCCGGCCGTCATCGACAGGCAGCTCCAGGCGATCACCGACATGGCCCACGAGATCCTCCGCCTCGTCGAGAACGTCCGCAGGCAGATCAACACCTGACCGTCTCCCCGCCCAGACGCGGAGGAACCCAGACCCAGCTCGGCCTCGCGCCCGCCCGGACCCTCCGGGCGGGGCGTCGCTGTTCCCTGCCCGCACCTCACCCATCTCTCGGGAGACCGACCACCCTGCGCCGATATTGCTACCGCTGCACCATCTGCCGTCACCAGCCCCGTCGTCCACGAAATCAAGGCCCCGGCCGCCGTGGGCGAGGCCCACCGGCAGACCCTCCACGGCGGGTCCCCGATGACGAAATGGCTGGCCAGATAGACCGCCTCGGCCGCTGGTACGCCGCCCCGCCCCCACCGGCCGCGCTCCACGCCCGCATCGCGGGCACGCTTAGCGGCCTGCACGACGTCAAGACCATGGGCCACTACTGGTGGGCCAGCGCTGGCGCCACTTACTCCTCGCCTTCAACGGCGCCGCCCTCACTGGCCTCGCATCCCTCGCCAAGTGGGGGTTTCTGCATCTGGTCGCTGTACAGCTGCCGCAGCATCACGGGCATGGGCGAGGTTGGCATGGGCGGTGAGTGTGGAGGGGTGCTCGCTGCCCTGCAGTCGCTCTCGGTCGGCTGCCACCTGCTCCAGCAGCTGGATCGCTTCGCTGGTGCGGCCCGCCTGCCAGTAGGTGGCGGCGAGGTTGCCGCGGGCGGTGAGCGTGTGGGGGTGCTCGCTGCCCAGTAGTCGCTCCGTGTCGGCTGCCAGTCGCTCCAGCAGCTGGATCGCTTCGCTGGTGCGGCCCGCCTGCCGGTAGGTGGAGGCGAGGTTGCCGCGGGCGGTGAGCGTGTGGGGGTGCTCGCTGCCCAGTAGTCGCTCCGTGTCGGCTGCCAGTCGCTCCAGCAGCTGGATCGCTTCGCTGGTGCGGCCCGCCTGCCGGTAGGAGGCGGCGAGGTTGCCACGGTCGGTGAGCGTGTGGGGGTGCTCGCTGCCCAGTAGTCGCTCCGTGTCGGCGGCCAGTCGCTCCAGCAGCTGGATCGCTTCGCTGGTGCGGCCCGCCTGCCGGTAGGTGGCGGCGAGGTTGGCATGGGCGGTGAGCGTGTGGGGGTGCTCGCTGCCCTGCAGTCGCTCTCGGTCGGCTGCCACCTGCTCCAGCAGCTGGATCGCTTCGCTGGTCCGGCCGGCCTGCTGGTAGGAGGCGGCGAGGTTGCCGCGGGCGGTGAGCGTGTGGGGGTGCTCGCTGCCCAGTAGTCGCTTCGTGTCGGCTGCCACCTGCTCCAGCAGCTGGATCGCTTCGCTGGTCCGGCCCGCCTGCTGGTAGGAGGAGGCGAGGTTGCCGCGGGCGGTGAGCGTGTCAGGGTGCTCACCGCCCCGTAGCCGTTCGCTTTCCAAAATCATGTGCTGCCAGTAGGCGGTGGCGGAGGCGGCCAGCCCGGCGTTGAGGAGGCTGTTGCCCGCGCGGTAAAGGACCGGATGCCTGTCCGGGTGCCAGAGGCAATCGTTGGAGTGACTGGAGAGCGCGCTGGTGTTGGCGCGCAGGACGGCGGCGTGCTCGGCGTGGTGCTGGTCGGGGTCGGGCCAGAGCTGGAGGAGGCCGTCGGCTACCGCCGCGGCAAGGGCCGGTATTTCGTCGGCAGCGATGGTTTCGCGGATGGCACGGGCGGTGAGGGCGTGGATGCTGACAGCGCGGGGTTCGGCCCGGGTGTCGCAGGTCAGCAATGCGTAGCGGTGCAGGAGCCGCAGGGCAGCGTGGGCCTGCTCGGCGGTAGCCGGTGCGTGTGATGCGGTGGCGTCGCCTTGTGAGACAGGGGTGTGGTGGATGGTGAGGCGGTCAAGGAGGGCGGGTGTGTTCCACAAGGCGTGGGGGTGGCCGGCGGGGTCGAGAAGAGCGGTCAGGCGCAGAGCTGTGGTGGCGAAGCCGGTGGTGTCGCTGGCTTGCACAGCGTCGAGGGAGAGCAGGAGGGCGGCTGTGACCTGCGTGGGCTGTTTCGGCTCGAGGTAGCCCTCCGTATCTGCGGCCGGCGGCATGACCTCATCCAGAAGGCGATGTCGGTCGTTGTACCGGGCGAGGTACTGGGTGGAGGTGAGTTCTTCGTTGATCATGTGGGCGGCGGCCATGCCGAGGCCGAGAGGGTGGTGTCCCAGGGCGTGGGTGAGCTGCGTGGTGTGGTCGTCGAGGAGGTGGCCCATGTTCTCGGCGCTGAGGCGTTGGTGCAGGTAGGTGCCGGATTCGGCGGGGGTGTAGACGTCGATGTCGATGCGAATACGGCCGTTGCCAGTGAGGCAGGCGTCCCTGCTGCGCGTGGTGGCCAGCACTCGGCCGCTGCCGGTTTGGCTGGCGGGCCACAGTGGCTGGATGCCGTAGGGGTCGGTGATGTCGTCCAGGACGACAAGCCATCGGCGGCTTGTATTGCGCAGCCAGTCCAGCAGCAAGCGGGCATCCGCTTCCAGATCTTCACCGCTGGCGCCGGGCAGTTTCAGGGTGCTGGCTGTCTGCGCGTAGAGGGTGGTCACCTGTTGCACCTCGGCGGCAGCTACCCATAAGACCAGGTCGGTGCGATTTTTGACGGCGTTAGTGGCGTAGGCGGCGGCGAGCTGGGTTTTTCCGACACCGCCCCCACCGGACAGTACGCGCGGCTGTTCCTGCGTCAGTACAACCGACCGGTTGTCCGACCATGCTGCGTCGATCTGGTCCCACAGAACGCTGCGGGGCTGGAACGCCGTCGCCAGTTGAGGGATCGGCACAGGCACCACCGGCTGTGTCACGGGGGCTTCGTTTCGCCCCGTGTCTGCCTGCGCAGCGGTGATCTCTTCCAGAGATACAGTCGTGCCAGGGTGATGACCGTGCCGAGTGACTAGGTCGGCGAAGCCGGGCAGGCTGAGCGCTTCGTGGACGGGTGCGGCCTGTAGACGGCGCCCGCCCATCGGCCGGTTGTCCTCAACTGCCACTCCGACCAGCCGGCCCCGGCAGAAGATCGCTGCCCCCGACGCGCCCGCCCACAGCCGCTCGCCGCCGTGTCCAAGGTCCGGCCACACCCGGCAGTCCAGAACCCAGTCGGACGACGACGTGGACACTACCGGCAGCTCGCCCCGCAGGTGCTCAACGTCCCCGCGGGCTGCTTCGTCGGCGAAGGCGGGGAAACCGGCTCCCTCGAACGGCAGCGGCACGATTCCTCCGGGCCGCCCCCACCGCACCGGATCACTCTCCACAGAAACAGGCTCTTCAAGCCATAACAGGGCCATGTCGAGGGCATCCTCGGCCGGCACGCCCTCCAGAGGGTCCGGCCAGCACACCTCGGCCCGCCTGTGCACAACCTTACCGAAACGGGGATGCCCCACCCGCGCCTGCACTTGCAGCGCCCACCGCTGGTCCGGCAGCACCACATGCAGGGCGGTCAGCACGAGCTGGGGCCCAATCAGATAGCCGGAACCGGAACCCCCCGGATGCCCGGTACGCACCCACACAAGGCGCCGTGCATCCATGTCACTGCTCCCACGGTCGCTTCGCCCCGGTTCCAGAACCTGACGTCTCATCCGGCGCTTCAGCACTCGTGGACTGCTCGGGGGCTTCGGCACCGGTGGACTTTGCGGCGGTGGCGCTGGCACCGTCCTCCGCGGAGGGCCGGCGGATCTTCGCACGACTACCGCCCAGGGCCTCGTCAAGAACCTGCAGGCTCAGCGTCAGCGTCTGACGATGCGTAGCCTCCAAAGTGCCACCCGTTTCCGCGCCGGCCTTGACCCCAGGAAGGCCGACCTCGACCTTCACTTTGCCGTCACCATCGCGGCGGAACTCCACATCCAGCGTCAGCTGTGCCTGCTCCACCTCGAACCGCAGTTGCTGGCCAGCCCCGTCGTCCTGCGCGGCGTACAACTCACGCCGCAGCTCCCGCAACGCTTCCGCCAACGTGACCTTCGCTTCCACCGCACCCCCATATACCGCGCCGAACTGACGCCCCCGGAAAACAATCAGCATGTCCCATACGCCATGCGCCCCGCAGCACTTCCGCAAGCTGCGCCGCTCCGCCGACTGCACCCTGCTCGCTCTTGTCTTCCTCGCCGCGGCTGCACTCGGCGCCCTGACATGACAGATGCCCCTGCCGCCCGGACGGGCGGCAGGGGCATCTGTGCTTTGGGTGGGCATGAGGAGGAGCGCCAGTCGCTATGGCGGGACGCGGCGACCTAGCTGTATTGACCCGCAGCGTTGTTGACGCGGCTGATGGGTGGGTGTCCGCCCAGTGCGGTGTGGCACCGGTGGTGGTTGTAGGTGTGCAGGAAGTCTGCCAGGGCCTGGTTGCGCTCGTCGTTCGTCTGGTAGGGCCGTAGGTAGGCCCACTCGTCGAGCAGGGTGCGGTTGAAGCGTTCGACCTTGCCGTTGGTCTGCGGTCGGTAGATGCGTGTGAGCTTGCCGGCCGCGCCGAGGTCGGTGAGTGCCTGCTGCCAGGCGAAGCTCTTGCGGTAGGGCCAGGCGTTGTCGGTCAGGACCCGCTCGATGCGGTCGATGCCCGCCGCGGCGAAGAAGGTCGCGGCTCGGCGCAGGAAGGCGGCGCAGGTGGCGGCCTTCTCGTCGGGGTGGATCTCGCTGTAGGCCAGGCGGCTGTGGTCGTCGACGGCGGAGTGGACGTAGTCGAAGCCCATGCGGCTGCGGGTGGCGCGGCCGGCTTGGCGGCCCAGGACTTTGTGGCCGCCGCCGTCGGGGATCCGGCCGAGTTTCTTGACGTCGACGTGGATCAGTTCGCCGGGCCGGGCGCGTTCGTAGCGGCGGATGGCCTGGCCGGTGGGCCGGTCCAGGAAGGCCAGCCGGTTCAGGGCGTGGCGGACCAGGATGCGGTGCACGGTGGAGGCGGGCAGGCCCAGGGCCGGGCCGATGAGGGCCGGCCCGAGCTTGCGGGCCTGGCGCAGTTGGCAGACGCGGGCTTCCACGGTTGCCGGGGTGCGGTGCGGCGTCGTGCGCGGCCTGCTGGAACGGTCGGCAAGACCCGCCTCGCCCTCGGTTCGCGAGCGGCGGATCCACTTGTGGGCCGTGGCGCGGGAGATGCCCATCTCGGCGGCCACATGAGCGACCGGGCGGCCCGAGCGGACACGCTCGGCCAGCAGCCGCCTGCCGTGAATGGTCAGCCGGGCATTACGGTGGGACACGAAGACCTCCGGGCGGTGTGTTCCTAGACAGCTCCACCACATCGGAGGTCTTCGCCATGATCAAGACCCCGGCTCTGTCAACAACGCTCGTGATCAATACACCTAGCGCCGAAGCCCGGTCGGCCCCCGGGCAAGCTCACCGCCCCCGCCACCATCGACCGCCGCCTGTCCGGCGTCATCGTCACCGCCCGCCGCAAGCTCGAACCGCAGCTGCAGGGGACATCGCCGAGGAAGCCCGCGCCCTGCTCAAGGCAAAGTCAAGGAGATGGAGAAGCCGGCGAGCGCCGCGGGCGCGGCCCGGCACCCGCGCTGGCGTTCGCACAGCTAGCTCGTGCAACACCGAGGCGAAGCCTGGCGGGTAGATGGCAGCGCTTCGAAGGCATAGAACACCCTCATTGCAGACCCCGTACCTACATCTCAGGGCTGTTCGGCCAGATCGCGTACCAGGGCGGCGAAGGCATCGGGCTGCTGGTCCCGCAGTGCGTTCAGCAGCATGCGAGTTGGCGAACGCCGTCGGCTCCATCTTCAGCCTCAGAAGCATGGCGATGTGCCCGGGCTCGTCATGCGGCAGCGGCCGACTCTGCGCACCGGCTGGTGAGCCAGAGGAGCCGTTGACTGAGGGCGCTGGCTCGTGTCGCCATCTGAAGCGGCCGCCTGGGTGCTGCTCTCGTCATCCTTGTTGTCCGCGGACAACAAACCTTGCTGCACGCCTCGAGGCGCACTGTCTGCTTCGGCCGGGCCCAGTCCCGCCTCGCTCTCTTCTGGGCTCGTCTGCGCCGGCAGCTTCGGCTTGTTGTCCGCGGACAACAAGGGCCGACGGTCCCGACTCGCTCGCAGCTTCGTGCTTGTTGTCCGCGGACACAAGCGTGTATGCCTTGTGGCCCGTCAGGAGCGCTCTGGGAGAATTCACTTCGAGTGCGAAAGGTTGTCGTCTGTCATTGCACACTTTCAAGATCACTAGTTACTAGTGGGCATGGACGACACGAACGTGCCTGCAGCAGACCGAGCGGGAGAGGGTACCGCGAGCGGTAGCTCGCGGTTGGCAGTCAAGATCGCGATCCTGCACGGGTCCGCTGCCGCTCTCGCCACGGTGTACACGACGACAAACTCCCTCGCCGTCACGATCCTGACCGCCGTGGTCGCGGTGGGGCTGGCCTGGATGCTCGACCGGCACCGGGGATAGGGGAGGATGCGTGATCGGATGCACTGCTCAGCCGAGCCCCCGGAGGAAGGCACCACGTCTTGCCCAGCGCCCATGAGGACAAGTTCGATGCGTTCTTCCGACGGGAAATCAGCCTGCTGGTCCGCCACTTGGTGGTGCAAGGTTTCGGACGTCAGGCCGCCAAGGAAGCAGCACAGGAGGCCATGATCGAGCTCCACGAGCAGTGGTCGAATGTCAGGAACCCCGCCGCGTGGGTCCGCATCGCCGCCCGTCGAAGGGCGTTACGTGGGAGGGAACAAGAGGTCCGGTGCGACGTCGTCAGCGTGATGGCCGCGGCCCTCTGCCCGGACATCGACTTGCGAACCCCGGAGGAAGAAGTCACACGAAAGCAGGAGTGGCAGGAGGTGCTCGGCTTGCTGGGCGCGCTGCCGCGAGTGCAACAGCAGATCATGGCGTGGACGTGGGACGGAGCCAAACCGGCAGAGATCGCAGTGCGCCTTGGAATACCGGCTGACACGGTGCGTTCCAATCTGAGACACGCACGGAATCGTTTGAAACAGCTGTGGGCCGAGTCCCGGGAGGAGGAGTCCAACGATGGATGAGTCCGACAACGAACTGGCCAGTTCCGCTGCTTTCAACTCGTGGCTGAACCGCGTGGGAGATGACCTCGCAGCCTCCCTGATCAGTGCAGAGGAAACCGAGGAAATGCTCCGCGCAGTCAAGCGCGCCAGTTCCGCCTCCGGCACGTCCTCTGCCTTCCACACGGCCGTGGCACGCACAGGAACCGACACCTACACCGCACTTCAGACCATGGTCACCTGGAGGAATCCGTCGGTCAGCACCGCGGCCGAGGAGGGAGACCTGTATGGCGCCCCGTTCATCAACACGCCTGCGGCCTCGCCCTCAGACACCGTGACGGATGACGCTGACCTGCGCCGGTCGACTGGCATTCGGTTGCGCGTGGTGGAGTCCAGCCCGGGGAAAGCGGAACCGGCTCCCATCGCCCCTGCCCATGAGCCAGCAAGGGGTAAGGAGCAAGAACCCCGGGAGCGTTACAGGCTGAATGATGAGAGCGTCCGCGAGCTACTCTTGGGCACGCATCTCTACCAGGACCGCGGAGTAGCGATCCGCGAGCTGTACCAGAACGCCTTGGATGCGCTCAGATACCGCACTGCCCGGTACGAGTACCTGCGCCGACGCACAGGATCAAGTGTGCCTTGGCAGGGCGGTATCGAGTTCGTTCAGGGCGTTGACGACCGCGGACGTGCTTTCCTGGACTGCGTCGACAACGGTATCGGCATGGGGGATGAGGAGCTCAGAACGTGCTTCTCCCGCGTCGGGGTGCGCTTCGCCAGCCAGCCTGAGTTCGTGCAGGAGACCTCTGAATGGGAGCGGTGTAATCCGCCTGTCCACATGTATCCCACCAGCCGGTTCGGCATCGGGGTGCTGAGCTATTTCATGCTGGCCGATGAGATAGAGGTGACCACGTGCCGCATGGACCAGCGAGGCGCCGCCGGTCCGGTGATGAAGCTGACGGTTCTCGGTTCTGGGCAGACTGCGCGAATCAGCCGGGTGCAAGCCCAGGGCCGTGCCCCTGGTACGCGTGTCCGACTGTTCATCAGGGACGAACAGAACACTCCCTCCTGTGTCGACGTGTTGGAGCAGCTCCTGTGCATCGCCGACTACACAACCACGGCTCGTCACGGCACTCAATCGGCAGTTTGGGAACCACACGAGTGGGCCAGGCAGATGGCACCCCATCACGCACACGCCCTCAACGTGCGGGGAAGGCTGATCCGCACGCTGAAGGGACAAGTGACCTGGTGTGAATCAGGAGGAGCGCTGTTGGTCGATGGCCTGCTCGTACAGCCGTCTGTCCGCCACGGGCTACTGGCAGACTCCCACGGGCCGAACGGTTTTCACGGGGCGGTGATCAACCTGTCAGGTCCATCCGCGCCGGCGTTGTCCGTGGACCGCAAGCACATCCAGGACGATGTCTCCCCCAAGGTCGAGCTCCTCGTAGCCTCGGCTGCCAGAGAACTCGTATCGACCAGGCGTGATTTCGTGACAGATGCTTGGCTGGACTCCTTGAATGGACACAGTCCCAGGCTCGCTGCCATCGTCAAGCAAGCTGCATCCGAGGCGTGACCGGGGTCTGAGCAGCCTTTGGTGAAGGCGCAGAGCCGGGTCACTGCCTGACTAGGTTCTGTCTCTTCGGTCAGCGTCTGAGACCAGATGAGGATGCCCGCGAGGCAGAGTGCGGCCTGGTATGCGATCGCCGCGCGGATGACCGGCACCGCAGGTGGCCGCGGATGGCACGTGAGGAGTGCGCGCGGTCGGCCGCCTTCTGGGCTCGTCTGCGTCGACACCTTCGGCTTGCTGTACGCGGGCAGCAAGGGAGCCGGCGGTTTTGGCTCGCTTGCTGCTTCGCGCTTGTTGTCCGCGGACAACAAGCGCGGCCTGATAGCAGCGCTCTGAAGGTCCGTAGACGATGAAATGGCTGGTTGCCTTGCGACGTTCGCAAGGCAACCAGCCACCTCAATTTGCGGTCCGCGACTAGATCTCAGGTCGGCTGCTCAGCCAGTTCGCGCACCAACGCGGCGAATGCGTCGGGCTGCTGGTCCCGTAGCGCGTTCAGCATCATGCGAGTGCACTTGGCGAACGCGGGCGGCTCCATCTTCACCTTGAGAAGCATGGCGATGTGGCCGGGGTCGTCGTAGGGCAGCGGTCGGCTCTGCGCGCTTGCTTGTGAGGAGGAGGCGTCAGTACGGGACTCGTCGGCGTCGGAAACCACCATTGACTGCGTGCGCTGGCCGGTGTCGCCACCTGGAGCAGTCACAAGGGTGCTGCTCTTTCCGGGCTTGCTGTCCGCGGACAACAAGCCCTGGTGTCCCTCTCCAGGCGCACTGGCCGCTTCAGCCGGAGCCATTGCCGCCGCACTCTCTTCCGGGCTCGCCTGTGACGGCACCTTCGGCTTGTTGTCCGCGGACAACAAACCTTCGCGAGCTGCTGCCACAGCCTCCTTCTCCAGGGCCTTGACCTGAGCTGCGGCGTCCTTCGTCTCCTGGAGGTACTGCAACAGGTCAGCGGCATCGAGCCTGGGGTTGTCCTTCAAATGGCGAGCGGCAGCCCGGCCATCACGTTCCGACACCGTGCCGGCGCTGAGCATCGCCTGAATCTCAACCGGCAACGTGAGCAGGACCAGCTGGTTGGTCACCCACGACCGGTCCCTACCCAGCTGTTCAGCCGCGCGGGAGCGAGCACCCCGCCCGGCCCCCTCCGCGCAGACACTCACCAACTGCTCCACGCCGCGGGCCCGCTCGATGACGTCGAAGTCTTCGCGGCTGAGGTTCTCCTCGAGCAGATGCTTTATGAACTGCTCGCGCGAAGAAGCCAGGTCATTCCGGATCACGAAGTCGAGGGCGTCGAGCCCGACGTGCACAGCACTACGGAAGCGGCGCTCACCGTTGACCAGGACGTGCAGGGCCGAGCCGATGCGCTGCTCGTGATCGGGCCACAGCGCCAGGTACGCGTCGCGGGTGACCGCGACGCAGGCAGCAAGCTGGGCCTGGCGCAGCTCCTCTCCGAAACGCGTCATTTCGTCGTCGGTACCAAAGTTGCGCCGCGGGTTCAGCGGCGTGGACGACACCTGGTCAAGGCGCAGGCGGACGAGTTCGTACGAGGGGATCTCTCCCTCGGTGATGGCCTTGGCTCTCCCCCGGGCGCTGCGTTCTCGACGTGCCTGGCCGAACGACGATCCGGTTCCGAGCTTGTCTGCGATGCTGCTCACGCGCTGATCCTCCTAGCCACCGTGCGCATGACCTCCGCCTGCTCGCCGTACGGGGCGTGTACGAGTAGCGGCTGCTTCACCCGGACGGCTTCCCTCTGGTCCTTCAGCTCTGGAACGACGGCGACGACGGGGGGATCGCCGATCTTGCGCCACTCTTCGAGTGAGGAGGTGGCCACGTATCCCTTGCGAGCGTCGTACAGGTTCACCACGAAGCCGAGCATGGAGATGTCGACCTCCAGGTCGCCTGTGAGGTCCTGGATCTGGTCGTCGAGCATGTCGAAGGCATCTGCGGAGGAGTCTTCGGCCTGGACCACGACCACGATGCCCGAGGTCTTGTCCTCTTCGCCTTCACGGGTGCGGCAGTAGTACAGCGCGGTGTCCATCGAGTAGCCCAGGCTCGGGGGACAGTCGACGACGATGAAGTCGAATTGCTTCTCCAACTGCTCGAGAGCCTTCTCGAGCGCGGTCTCCTTGACCCGGACGAAGCGGCTGGTCGCCAGCTTGGCGTCGAGTAGAAAGGCGTCCTTGCAGGACGGCAGCAGCCAGAGATGGTCTTCGAAGTCGCCACCCCTTATCGGGACGAGCAGATCGCGCAGTTCCCCCTTGGCCTCACCGAGCATGTGCTTGGCCAAGCTCGGGCTGTCGATGTCCAGCATCTTGTGTCCGAGCTGCACGGTCAGGTGACCCTGCGGGTCGAAGTCGATGAGCAGAGTGCGATGTCCGGACTCGGCCAGGGCCTGAGCGGTGCCGGCAGCAACCGACGTCTTGCCCACGCCGCCCTTCTGGTTGCCGAAGATGACCCGGCGAGCCCCCGTCACCCGAGCCGGCTTCGGCCTGGGGGAGGGATTGCTGTCCAGCCACAGGCGGATCGCCTGGGCTACACCCTGGTTGTAGGAGATGCCTCGCTTCTTGCTGACTTCCTTGAGACGGCCGTAGAGCCCGGCCGGGAGATAGGTCGAGAAGGAAGAACCACCGCTGGTGTCAACTTCCGGGCGTGGCCTCGCCTTTCGCCAAGCTTCCACCCCCTCCGTGACGGCGTCCTGGATGTCTCTGTCCAGCTCCGCTGCCCGAACCTTTAGCTCCTTGCGCAGGTCGGCAGGCAGCTTCGCTACTACCTTTTCCCGATCAGTCGGGTCGTATGGCGCGGTCATGGCGCTACCTTACTCGCCTCGCCGTGCTCGGAAACAGCGCAAGGCACGTGTTCCCCAGTCATGTTGTCCGCGGACAACAAGCGGATGTCCGTGAAGCGGACTTGGTGCACGCTCGGCACGCACTGCAACCACGCGGCCTGCACCGGGCCCCGGCGGTCCCCTTGAGGGGGAACCCGGGCTCACGTCGTCCCCGCCGCTGTGGTGCACCAGGTACACCACATACGGGTGCCAGGCCGGTGGCGGCCCGCGCGAGCTCAGCGGAGGGCGATCGGGACGATGATCGCGGCCATGGCGGCCACGGCGGCGATACCGATGCCCATCGGCCCGCGTGCACTCGGATGCCGGTACGCCAGATACGCGACTGCGGCGGGGACGACGACGAAGGCCAGGCCGACGAGAACGGTAACGAGCAAGGCAAGCGTGGACATAGTGGGTTCTCCCGTGGATCAGGGCATGCGCGTCTCGCATGCGGGTGCAACGTTGAGGTGCTTCACCCCTTGCGTCGCGAGGCGAGGGGCGGACAGCGCGGGGAGTATGCGGGGGTGGCGAGTAAGCCGCGCAAGTCTGTGCACCCCTATGAATGGCGAGGGACGTCGCCACTCGTCACGACGAGCCCTGAGCTGCACGTGCTATGGGAATGAGCAACGAGGCCCGGGCGCCTCGGCTCATGGTGGGCTAGCCGCGCAACCCGCAAGCAGATAACGAGGTTCACAGGCAAGGGCCTACACAACTCGACTCCCGCGAGGCGGGCGTGAGCTTGCGTCAAGTCGCCGGAGAGCGAGGGCAGCGCTGCGCGGCACGGCGGCGCTGTTCGCCGACAAGCCGGTGGACCTTACGGCGGACCCTCTCGCCGAACGCCTCCGGCTCGGCGACGCCGACCGAGGCCGCAGCCTCGGCCCAGCTGGTGCCCAAGCCCTCGGCATACGCGAAGACGACCTGCCGCTCGGCCTGATCCAAGCCGCGCAGCACGCGGTTGAGGCGCTCGTCCTCGAACACCCCGCCCGCGGTGTGCGCCAGGTAGTCGACTTCCACGGAGACCAGCTCGTACAACGACAGACCACCGAGGTCCGCATCCAGAGACAGCACCCGGCCGTGCCGGGTGCGCCTCCGCCACACCGGCATCAGCTGCCGGTGCACGGCGCGCGCCTCCGCCTTGAGCGCACCGAGTGCAGTGTCGGGGAGGCGCCCGGTGCGCAGCAGTGGCTCGCACCAGTCACCCAGTAAGGCCGTCGACAAAGCTTCCCGCCAACGCTCATTGCGTGGCAGCACCAGCACCTCGGCGGCGAAGCGGTCCATGAGCTTGCGGGTCTCAACGCGGGGCGGGGGAAAGAGATAGATTTTCTGGGGCAAGCCGCTCTCCCGGCCGCGGAGGCGCAGCGCCTGCACCAGGCTTGGTACGCCTTGCCATGTGTCCGATGCCGACGGTCCCCAGTAGTAATCCTTACGACGGAGGCGCCGGGCCTCGTCCATACGCAGGCCGTCCGCAGTGGCTGTGACAAAGAGGATCCGGCCGTCGGTGGTCGCCTGCAGGGGGGCCCGCACAGCGGATCCGGTATCTGGTACTGGGCGACGGAGGATGGCGATTGGCACGGCGCGTTGCTCCTTACGTAAGCAGGGTGTTCACCTCTCGGTCCCGAGCAGCCCTGCGTCCGGCAAAGAATCTTGGTCAGGCGCAAGTGATGTGAGTCACACATGCGCGGCGTCCTGGTCAAGCGGTCCGGAGGTGGCTGGCCTGGATGACGGGCCGGACAGGGGCAGGGCCAGCGCGTCGGCGACGTTGGCGGCCAGGTGCACCCCCCCCGCGAGGTGGGCGGCGGAGTCCTCCGGGCCCAACACTGCCTTGTCAGCTGCGCCGTGGGCCCAGATACCGAGGTGGGGGCCCATGCACAGTCTCCTGCTTCACCGCTCAGAAGATGTGCGGCTGCTGAGTGCCGCATCGTGCCGCGAGACGGCGGCGCTGCTCGGCAGCGAGGCGCTGCACCTTGCGGCGCACCCGCTAGCCGTACGCCGCCGGGTCGGTGGCGCCGGCATGCGCGGCGGCTTCCGCCCAGGTGGTCCCCTCTCTCCGCATACGCGAAGACGGCTTGGCGCTCGGTCGCGTCCAGGCCGCGCAGGACACGGTTGAGCCGCTCGTCCTCGAACCACGCCCGTCCTGTGCGCGAGCAGGTCTACCTCGGCGGCGACTAGCTCGTAGAGCGATAGCCCACCGAGGCCAGCGTCCAGGGAGAGCACCCGCCCGTGCCGGGTCCGGGCCGCTATACCGGCACCCGGCCGGTGCCGTGGGAGCGGGGTTCGGGGGCCGGCGAAGGCCCAGCGGCTACCGCGGGGCGGGTTGCCACGGGTCACCCTCGCCACGGTGCGTAGCACGAGACACTCACTGTCACCTGCGTATACACGCGCTGCCGCCTGGTTGCCCGTCGGCGTGATCGGCGCTTAGCCGTGGGGGCGGCGACGGGCGGATCGCACACTTCGGCACCAAAACGGAGGTCTGCCCCGCAGGTCCGCATCACGACAGCCGGAAGCCCCCACCGCGGAGTGACGGGGCTTCCGGCGCACGCTCAGCCCGCCGCCCCGGGCTCGACGACCGGGACGTCGGCGGGCGACAGGTCCGGGCGTGCCCGGTGCCAGCTCGCCGCGTGCCGCCACCGGCCTGCACCGTCGCGTGCGACGTCGACGCTGACCTCCACCACCAACTCCGGCTCCACGAGGGCGACGTGCAGGCTTTCACGTGAGCCCCATCCGGCGCTGAATGTCCAGCCCCTCCAGGGGTGGTCGTCGCCGGCCGGGGTGAGGAGCCCGGCGACCGCCCGGCCTGCGGTCTGCGGGAGCGTGGTGCTGCGTCCGACGTAGTGCAGGCGTCCGTCGGTGTTGTACCGGCCCAGCAACAGCGTGCGGGGCGCCGCCGGGGAGCCGGTGAACGCGCCGACGATGGCGTCCTCGGTCTCCCTGGCCTTGTACTTTCTCCAGCCTCGGACGGACGGCTCGTACTTTCCCTCCAGCCTCTTGTAGACGACGCCTTCGAGCCCGACCGCCGTCCAGTTGGTCAGCCACTCGCGCACGGTCGCAGGATCGGTGGTCGACGGGCACAGCACCCAGGGTGCGGTGAGCCGGTGGTCGGTGAAGAGGTTCTCCAGGGCGGCCCTGCGGCGGCTGTAGCTCCACCTGGTCGTGTCGCTGCCGGAGAGCCGGAGCAGGTCGAAGGCCACGAAGTGAGCCGGCCACTGCTCGGCGAGGCGGAGCGCGTCCGCGCCGCGGCGCTGAAGACGGCCCTGCAGCCGCTCGAACGCCAGGCGGCCCGCGGCGTCCCAGACGACCAGCTCTCCGTCCAAGGCCGTCGCGTCGGGGAGTTGTGCGGCGCTGGCGCGCAGTTCGGGGAAGCAGGGTTCGAGGTTGGTGCCCCTGCGGGAACGCAGGATCAAACGGTGAGCGTCCCTCGACAGGAGTGCTCTCCAGCCGTCCCATTTCGGCTCCGCCGCGTGCCCGGGGGGCAGGGCGGGATCGGAGACGGAGGTGGCGAGCATGGGCTCCGGCAGCGTCCAGGTCATGGGCGATGCCTTCCTCGAGTTGCTGTTGGCTCTTTACCTGATTGGTTGGCGGGCCTGCTCCGGGAGGCGCCGCACGTGCCGCTTAGGGTTCGTGCCTGTGCCAGAAGTCCCCGATGGCTTGATCATGTCGGAGCGATTCGTCGAGCAGGAACGCGCGAAGCTCGCGGGCCTTACCGGGATGGAGTACGGCACCCAGTGGCGCCGCTGACGCGAGGCGATCGACACCGCTCAGACGGCCATCACCGCGCACGCTGCGGCGACGGATGCAACCGGTACGAGCCGGAGCACGCCGGGTAGAAGGCGGCCCGGCTCACGGACGAGGACCCAGTTGAGAGTGATCCCAGCAGGCCCGTGATCAGCGCATTCACGCCGCGCCTGGAGGGCTACCCCCACGCCTGCCGGCATAGGCTCACGATGTCGGACGCCGCCACCCTCTCGGCGCTGCGACACAGCTGGCGCATCCGCGGGGAATAGGTCCGCGTCCGGGGCACCGGCCGACCTCGGGGCACCCGTACGACTGGATGCCTTGCCCTAGGACGCGGATGAGGGACTGGCCGGAGGCGCGGCGCGCCATGAGACCGGGGAGCAGCTTTGTGCGCCCGCTGCGAGGGAGTCGCTGGTGGTTGGCTCCGGCGGCGGCGCAGATCCCGTGCCTTAGTCGTGTGCCGCGTATGAGTGCGCCCGGTGCGCACCAGTGCGGAGCGTGCCGGGGGCAACGACCCCATCGGCACCGTGGACATCGGCCCGTCCGGTACGGGGGGAGCTTGTAGGCCCAGGGGGCGGCTGTCGTCCGGCGGGAGGTGGGGCGTCACTGTGGTGCAGCCCGTGACGGCCAGCAGCACCAGGAGGAGAAGGGCCAACGATGACCGGCGAGGGAGCACCGGATCACTGTGCTGCACCAGGGGCATCGGCTGGCACCACGCGGCTGGTCACCGCAAGGAGGGATGCCTGGGTCGGCGGCTGACGCCGCAGGGAAGCCGCTGGCGGTCAGTAGAGCACGCCTACTTCCGTGTCCGGCCGACAGCGCGTGCACGGAGGGATGTTCTGCCCCTGGGCGTCCGCGGTTTGGCCCCGGGTGGCGTCCCAGGCCTGCATCAGCGGCCGCGCGCCGTACCGGCCCCGGGGGCAGCCGGCCACCCACAAGCTGCCCGCGCGCTTCAGCACCACAGCGCCGTGCCGCCTCCCGCAGGGCCTGGGCGGGACCGTTCCGGGAGGCACCGGCTTGTCGCCTGACGGCGCAACTCGGCGACTAAACAGAGAGGTTCGAAAAGGCTTTATCCGGCAGAGGCAAAGGTTGGGCAGGTCGCTTCTTGTTCACTCCGCAGGATCTACTCGCATAGAGCGAGTGGTGGTGTCATGCCGTCAGCCGCCCGGCACCCCACCCTCCGGGCCGATCCTGCGGGAGAACCCCACATGCGTCGCTTCACCGCCACTTTCACCGCCTTGGCCCTCGGGTCCGCAGGGCTGATCGCCGCCACGGCCGGCACGGCCCAGGCATCGACCTGCTCCCACGCCTACCTGCCGCTGCCCGACTCGTCGTGCACGCCCGGCGCTTACAACCCCGACGTCACCCAGTCGAACATCCACAGCACCATCTGCGTCTCCGGCTGGACCGCTACTGTCCGCCCCCCGACCTCCTACACCAACCCCCTCAAAGCGCAGGGCATCACCGACTACGGCTACGCGGACACCAACATGGCCGACTACGAGGAAGACCACCTCGTCCCCCTCGAACTCGGCGGCGCACCCCGCGACCCCCAAAACCTCTGGCCCGAGCCCTACTCCGGCTCCCAGACCGCACACTCCAAAGACGGAGTGGAGACCAAGCTGAAGAACGCCGTCTGCGCCGGCATCATCACCCTGTCCGCCGCCCGAAGCGCCATCAAGAACAACTGGACCACGGCCCTGCAGGTCACCGGAATCGGCTGACGCCAGCCGCCGGGACGTTCAAACGGCCGTGCTGGACGTCCCGGCGCCGAGACCGGGCGGTCCACCGCAGAATCAAGCTGGCTACCGTGCTATTGGTCGGGGATGGACGCATCACGCCGGGCCGCAGAAGGACGGCCGCGCGCATCGGTAGGTCGTGCCTCACGGACGTCGGTCGACGCAACCCGGCCTCATTCCTCGTCGGTGTCCGAGCGGCGGGGCTGGGCCCTCGGGAACTCGGGGCACAGGCGGCGGTATGGGGCGCCTCCGGCGTAGGTGGTCCATTCCTCGTGGGTCATGTTGCGGCCTGCTCGTTGGCACAGGGCGTCCGGCCACTGCCCGGGTACGGGGGTGATCCGGGCGGAACGGTCCCAGGAACCGGTGGCCAGGGTCTTGCCATCCGGACTGAACGCCACTGAAGTGACCCAGCCTGCCGTGTCGCCCAGCGTCGCGAGGGTACGGCCTGCGCGGAGGTCGAAGAGGACGGTCGTACGGTCCCGGCTGGCCGTCGCGACGATCCTTCCGTCGGGGCTGAAGGCGACGGCGGTCACCTCGTTGGTGTGGCCAGCGATGGTGCGGACGACGGTCCCGGTCTTGATGTCCCACAGGCGTGCGGTGCCTTCACTGGAGCCGAGCGCCAGCGTATTCCCGTCGGGACTGAACGCCGCCGCGTTCAGCAGGTCTTCGTTGTCGAACCGTGCGGTGCCGCGGTGGGTGCGGGTGTCCCACAGTCGTGCGGTGCCGTCGGTGGACGCGGTCGCCAGTGTTCTGCCGTCGGGGCTGAACGCGACCGCGTCCACCCAGCCGCTGTGCCCCCGCAGCGTCCCGACACAGCGGTGGGTGCGGGTGTCCCACAGTCGTGCGGTGCCGTCGGTGGAGGCGGTCGCCAGCCTGCTGCCGTCAGGGCTGAACGCCACCGCGTCCACCGCGCCGCCATGTCCGCGCAGCATGACGAGGGCCCGGTGGGATCGGGTGTCCCACAGGCGGGTCCGCCCCTTCTGGTCACCCGCCGCGAGCAGGTGCGTGCCGGAGTCGAGGGCCACGGCCAGCACCGGCACCGCCTGGTTGTCGAGGACGGCGGTCGTACGGCCTGTGCTGGGGTCCCACAGCCGGGTGGTGCCATCTCGGCTGCCCGTGGCAAGTGTGCGGCCGTCGGATCCGAAGGCCACGGTGTCGACGTAGTCGCGATGACCGCTCAGCACTTCGCTAGCGCTCTGCGCGGTGGTACCCCACAGCCGTAGGGTGCCGTCCGAGGAGGCCGTGGCCGCGGCCCTCCCGTCCGGCCGGAACGCCACCGAGTTGACATGACCCACATGCCCTTCCAGGACTCCCGTAGAACCGCGGGTGTGCAGGTTCCACAGCCGGGCGGTGTCGTCCCAACTGCCGGTCAGCAGTGTGCGGCCATCGGGGCTGAACGCTACCGAGGCCACGACGCGCGTATGACCCCGCAAAGTGGTCGTGCCACGCCCGGTGCGCACGTCCCACAGACGTGCCGTCCCGTCGGCGGAACCCGTGGCGGCTGTCTTGCCGTCGGGGCCGAACGCCACCGCGTAGACCTCACCCCTGTGACCGCGCAGGACCCCCGTGGAACGGTGGGTGTGCAGGTTCCACAGCCGAGCGGTGTCGTCCCAGCTGCCGGTCAGCAGTGTGCGGCCGTCGGGGCTGAATGCCACCCCGCTCACCCTCCCGGTGTGGCCGGTGAAGGTGGCGAGCGCGCGGCCGGTCCGCGCGTTCCACAGCCGGGCGGTGCCGTCCTCGAATCCGGTGGCCAGTTTGGTGCCATCGGGGCTGAACGCCACCGCGGTGACCGCGCCCGCCTGAGCGGAGAGCCGGACGGCCGTCGTCCCGGTGCGTACGTCCCAGATGCGGACGGAGCCGTCGGCGGAGCCCGAGGCAACGGTGTGACCGTCGGGGCCGAACGCCACGGCGGCGACCGCGCCGGTGTGCCCCGACAGCACGACCGGTGTGCCGCCGCCGTCGACACGCCGGAGCCGGATCTTCAGGTCCGTCCCGCCGGCAGCCAGCGTCCGGCCGTCGGGACTGAACGCCACCGCCGTGAGCGGTCCTGCGTTGCCGGCCAACAGCCTTACCGGATAGGTAGGGATTGCCAGCGCGCCCAGGGCGGCGGCGGTGGTGGATTCGTTCGTCTCGGAGCGCAGTCCGGCCAAGGCGAGAAGACCGGCCAGCCCGGGCCGGGCGCCGAGCAGTGCACGCGACTGAGCGGCGAGGCCGTCGGCGAGGGCGATACGGCTCTTGTCATCGGCCGCCTTGCGTTCCGCCTCCGCGCTCTGCCACTGCCGGCCCGCGAGCAGCGTGGCGCCCAGGGACACGACGACCAGCAGGACGAGAGCCGCCGAAAGACGCCTCAGCCGACGGTTGCTCCGGCGCGCTGCCTCGGCTTCGGCCTCCGCCGCTTCGATCTCGGACTTTGCCGCAGCCGCGCTTTGGTCCAGGAACGCCGACTCCAGCGGGCTGAGGTCGCTCCGCCGCGGCTGCGCCATTTCCACGACCCGGGCCAGCCGGTGTCCCCGGTACAGGCTGCCCGGATCACGCCCGAGTCCTTGCCACGTCTGTGCAGCGGATGTGAGGTCGCGGCGCACGCGCAGCCAGTCGCGGTCCTCGACCAGCCATGCGCGTAACAGGTCCCAGGCGCGCACGAGCGCCTCGTGGGTGATCTGGACGACCCCGTCATCGGCGGTGACAAGCCGTTGGTCCACCAGGCGCCGGAGCGCCACTCGCCCGGGACCGCCCTCATGAGCGAGTTCGTCCTCACCCACCCTGCGGCGTACTGCCTCACCGCCCTCGTCCACGGTGACCAGTCTCAGCAGCAGCCTGCGTGCGGCTTGCCGCTCCTCGGGGGCGAGGGCGTCGTACACCCCCTGGGCGGTGTTGGCCACCGCGTCCCTGATCCCTCCGGACGCCTGATAGCCCGCAAGCGTCAGACGGCGTCCGTCGCCCTGCGCCCAGGTGGCCTGCAAGGTGTGCGCCAGCAGGGGGAGTGCTCCCGCATCATGACGGCCCCCCTGCACGCCGAGGTCACGCAGGAGCGTCTCGACCAGGCCGGGTTCGAGTTCCAGACCCGCGGTGCGCGCCGGTCCGACGATGGCCTGCCGCAGTTCCGGTTCGGTCATCGGCCCGAGCACCAGACCGCCCTTGCTCATCGCCCCGGACAGGCCGGGCACAGCGATACAGCGGTGCAGGAAGTCCGCGCGCACCGCCAGCACCACCGGAGTCGGTTGCAGGCTCCCCTCGCAGCCGGCGGCCAAAGCGATGAGCTGGGCCGCGAAGGCATGGCGCTCCTCCTGGTCGGCGCATTGCGTGAAGACCTCCTCGAACTGGTCGACGAGCAGCACCGCAGATCCGGGGCCATCTTCCCCCGCTGTCGCCGACGACTGCTCCAGCGCCGTCAGGGGGTGGGGCCCGGGCGTGATGCGCACGACCTTCGGGGCACCCTGAGCGTCTTCCGCCCCCTGCAATCGACGCAGCGCGGGCGACAGCCCGGCGCTCAGCAGCGAGGACTTGCCCGCTCCCGAGGCGCCCGTGACGAAGACGGGCGCGCCCCCCTCCAGACGCATCCTCACCAGCCGGACTAACTCATCGACCTGTGTCCTACGGCCGAAGAACCACCTCGCCGTGTCTTCGGTGAACGCCCTCAGCCCCGGATACGGGCACGTGTCGTCCGGAGCTTCCAGCCGAATGACACCAGCCTGGTCGGCCGGTCGGGCCAACATGTTGCGCAGGAGCAGGTAGTCGCCCAGTAGGCCCTCCCACCGACTCTCCTTCGCCTTTCGGTCGGTCTTCAGCTCACCCAGACAGGCTTTGACGTACTTGTCGAACAACGCACGGGTGGGAAGCCTTCTGCCCCGGCCGAGCTCAAGGTCGGAGAGCGTCTGCGCGGCGGACCCGATCCGCAAGGACAACGACTCCTGTGTCAGACCTGCCTCGCTGCGCAGCTCGCGCAACCGCCGTCCCAGTCGAAGCCGCTGTTCCTGCGCCGCCTGATGCCCCGAGGCGGCCGAAGTCATCGAGGCTCCCAGTGACCGGAGCTCCGGCGCGCTCCGGATCCGAGGTACTGATACAGCACTTGACCTGCGTGTTCACCCGAGAATTCCGGGTTCGGCCGCCGTCCGGGACTTCGGGCCCCGCTGTCGGGCAGCCTGGCCGAGGCCGATCTCAACCCGCCGCTCACCACGTATCGACCGGCCGAAGTCCCCACACCCACGCGCTGCCCCCTCACGCCGTAGCACGTGGAGCCTAAGCCTCTCACCGGACAAGCAAAGCCGTTTCGGTCCCAACCAGCACCACGCCTCCCCGAACCGGCGAACGTGCCACAACTCCGAACAACCGCACCGACGAAGGGATCACGATGAACGACGAGACGATCGACCCGGCTAAGGACGAAGCCGTCGACGGCAGGGCCGGCGCCCGCCAAACCGAGCCCGACACCGTCCGGCGCCTGAGCCGGGTGGCCGTGTTCGGGCTAGTACGTGGAATGGCTGCCGCGACGGGCTCGGCGCTGATCGCGGGATTCACCTGGTGGATGCGGGACCACTGAACCGTGCGGCCTGACCACGATGACCCTCGCATCAGTGCTGACGTTCACCCGCCAAGCTCCCGCGAATCGCAGGCCGCGGTGGCATCGCCTGGCCGCCAAACTGCCGCGGTGGCCCGGCGGCCGCGTATTGATACGCCCGCAGCCCCGACGAGCCGCAGCCCGTCTGGGCGCATCCTCAAGGCCCAGGAAAGAAGCACGAAGACAAGCCCGTGCCCGTCCGCCGACTGATCGCTCAAGGCGTGCGTTCTCAACGGATCGACGGCTGATCATGGCCTGTGAAGGGCGTGTCAGAGCGCTGTCAGCGGATCCTGCCACCGTTGGTCCTGTGAACGGCAGCGGACAACACTGCGGCCGGACACGGGGAGAGGTGCCCGGAGCGGTTGATCGGGGACCAGCGAGCTCGCCTCACGGTCGGGCCCTTCGGGGCCCACGCAGGTTCGAATCCTGCCCTCTCCGCCGTAACCCCCTTTCGGGGGCCGCACCAGGCCGGTGCATCGGCCCTCGAGCCAGCATTCCCCGCTGTGTCTGTTACTCACTTTCGGGTGAACGCGTCCGCTGAACTGGGGTGGCGTGCTCTGGTGAATGGTTGCCTCAGGCCCACAATTCCACGGCGGCCACGCCTGGCAGGACGTCAATCTGGTGCGTCAGCGGCATAGATGGTCGTTGCATGCGAGTGTCACAGCAACCTGGTGAATCTGTAATGCCGTGCGCATTTCCCTCACCTAGTAGGGGTTCGGATTGCAGGGTGTGGGTGTGCGGCCAGCTGGCTGCACACCAGCACCACGCATCCCGCTGGCCTGCGGTCTCTGGCGCCATGGGCCGGAGTGGGGGTGTGCGCACGAAGGGGGACCCTGGTGTCCGTTGCTTCTTCCGTCCGCCGCATGACCGCCGTCGCCGCAGTCGCGGCCGCCGCCATGGGCGCGGTGGCGCTGCCGGCCTCGGCCGCCGACCACCACCCGGGCCGCGCGCACGCCGCGGTGTACATCTCCGGTGTGCAGTACGACTCCCCGGGCCGTGACGACCGCTCCAACTGGTCGCTGAACAAGGAGTGGGTGGACATCACCAACTCCACCCGGCGGCCGGTGAACCTGGAGGGCTGGACCCTCGCCGACGAGGACGGGCACTCCTACACGTTCCGTCACGTCCGACTCGACGGGCGCTCCACCGTCCGCGTCCACACCGGAATCGGCCGCGACACCCGCACCGACCTTTTCCAGGACCGTCGCGCCTACGTGTGGAACAACGACTACGACACCGCGACGCTGCGCAATGACCGCGGCCGCCTCGTCGACGACGTCTCCTGGGGCCACCACCGCGGACACCGCCACTGACCCCTACTTGCGAAGTGGCGGCAGGTGACGCCGGCTGGTGAGCCGGCGCCCCATGGTGGGCCTCCCCAACCGGCGGGGCAGGCCCACCTCCGCCCAGCCTGCAACGCCCTACCCGAGCTCAGGGCTGCGCGGCAGCGAGACGCCCCGCTGTTTTGTCTCGTAGCCAGCGACCGCAACGGTCAGCATGTGTGCTGCGCCCGGTGCGTATGAGGTGACGCTGCGATCAGGCGCCGCCGCCCCTGTGATTGGCCAGAGCGCCCTTATCCGAGGGTGCCGCCGAACTCGCCGTTCTCGGCTTCCTTCGAGGTGAGCTGGAGCGTGCCACGGTGGGAGACTTCCACTTTGTAGAACTTCTCGCCTCTGGGAACGTCGGGAACGGCCACGGCGAAGGAGCAGTTGTAGGAGTCCTCGTCGTAGCGGGGGCTGTTCAGGGCTCCCGTAGCGACGACGCTCCCGGCCGCGTTGTACACGGTGACAGAGGTGCCCTCGCGGATGTCGTCGTAGCCGCCGTTTCCGGCACAGCCGCCGTCTCCGTCGGGGACAACGCTGTCGGTGAGTTCGAAGTCCCCCTTCAGCGTGAAGGTCCCCGGGGCGCCCGGGCCGCTGTTTGCGGTGATGACCCATGCCGTGCCGACGAGGCCCGCGCCCACGATGAGTCCCAGCAGGGCAGCGCTCAGCGGCTTGAGGCGCTTCCGGGCCGGTTCGGGTATCGGCTCGGCCGGGGACTCGCTGAAGGTCGGCGGAGTGGTGGGTTGCGGCGGAAACTGGTCGGTCATGGTCTCCCCAGGAAACGGTCGGAACGCGAAGGAGGCCCTGCCGGTGGGGGCGGGCGCGGGCGGGGATAGCCGGGCTGTTGTCAGTTCCAGCCGCCGAGCAGGCCAGAACTCAGCTGCGCGTCGCAGATGTTGTAGCCGCCGGATGCATGGCCCTTCTTCGTGTGACCGTCGACCGAGACCGAGCAGTGGATGTCTCCCGAGCCCTGGAGCTGCGCGGTGACCGTGTAGTACATCGCGTCGTCTTTGAGGGGCAAGCTGGCCGTGAAGGAGCCGTTCTTCCACGTGCCCTTGCGGTTGTCGGAGTCCGACCCGTAGGTGATGTCCAGCGGGCCGAGCGCTCCGGCGGGCGCGGTTCCCCAGACCTTCAAGGTGACGAGCTTCTTCTTGGGCTTGTCGTCGGCCTTCTTCGCGTCGCTCTTGGGGTCGCTCTTGTCCTTGCCGGCGGCGGTCGGCTTCTTGTCCTTGGACACGGACGACGTGGCCTTCGCGTGAGTGGGCGCGCTGGACTTGGAGTCGCTGCCGCCGCCTATTGCAGTGCTGATGATGCCGATCAGCACGAAGACGCCGACGATGCCCAGGCACCCCAAGCCGATGATCTTGCCCGCGCCGGACTTCTTCGGCGGCTGAGGCGGCGGCGCACCCCAGCCCTGCTGCGGGCCGCTCCACGGCTGCGGCTGCCCAGGCTGTTGCGGGTTGTTCCACCCCGGCTGCTGGGGCTGCTGCTGAGGGTCTTGGTTGCTCATGGTTTCCCCTGGGTGCACTAGATGTGTATTGCAGGTGTGTGACTTGTAAAGATGACGTGTGGTTGCCTCAAGTGAGTGGTATTCACCTGATCGTGATCAAAGTTGCCTTCGAGGCAAAAACGGGCCCGGCCGACACTGCTGACCCTCGGTCACTCCGGCCCGGCACGTCCGCCTGGCGCTGCGGGGTAGTCAGGGCCATGGGATGCGGGCCTTGCTGAGGTTGCCCTGGCGTTCTCGGTCAGGCTGCGGAGGAGGGGCCGGCCGGGCGACTGGGTAGTGGGCGGAGAACCCAGGGGGTGGCTTGGCCGGTCTGCCTGTCGTTGAGGCATAGCCGTCCCTTAGTGATCTGCCTCTGCAAAGAGCTCTGGAGCGGTGAAGCTGAAGAGGTGGGCTTCAGTGGCAGTTTCGATCAGATTCGGTCATTACTGAAAGTCACCCGAAGGGGAACGCAGGTTCCCTGAAGCTCGATGTGACGGGGTCTCAGGCGTGCCCTCGAGGGGAGTGCGCGGGCGCCCGATGTCGCGTTATGGGCATGGCATTTCAGGCCAATGTCCTAATCAGGGTGGGTGGTGCGCTGGCGGGGGTGGCGCGGCTTGGCGTAACCGATCGGCGAGATGTGGGGTGCATCACACCCCTGAGGTGAGCGTGCAGGTCAACGCTGTGTAATCACCTTCTAAAAGTCGGTCTGTGGAGATTGATCGACTATCGGTTAACTCTGGCCAGCAGCTGATCGGTTGTATGGGCGTAACCGCAGCAACGCGGTTGCCGGCCTGGCTCCGCCGAGCCAGGCCGGTGTTCTCAGCCAAGGAGTTGTCCGTGGGGCCGATCTGCCTCGGACGCCGGGACGATCACATCGTCCCGCGTCACCACCCTCTGCTGCCTGGGAGTACGACCCGCCCGGCTCCGCCCGCGCCTGCCTGCCCGCCGGTGCTCCGCCCGGTCCGTCCCGACGCGGCCCTGCCTGCGGACGCTGTCCTGACGGGACGGAGGAGCGAGCGGTGAGCGACGCGGACCCGTTCGACCAGGAGGGGCATGTCGCGCGACCCGCCGACGACGGCCAGTTCGCCCGCTTCTTCCGCAGACACAAGGACGAATTCCTGCGCTACCTCGTCTCCAAGACCCGCACCCTCGCGGACGCCGACGAGGTCCTTATGGACGCGGCGGTGCGCATGTACCAGCGGTGGGAATACATCGAGAACCACGAGAGCCCAATAGCCATTGCCTGGCAGATCGTGCGCTCCAAGCAGGTCGACCACTACCGCATGCAGGTACGCCGCGCCGGCAAGGAACTCCTCACCGACGACGTACCCGCCTTCGCCAGTCACGGCGGCAGCGTCGATGAACTCCTCGCGCTGCGCGGCTACGAACGTCTCGACAAGGCGCTGTCCGCTCTGGAGACGGCGGCCCCCACACAAGCCCTGTGCATCCGGCTGCGCTACCTCGAGGAACTGACCACCGCCGAGATCGCAGAGCGGACCGACCGCACGGAGAACGCGGTACGCGCCAACATCTGTAAGGGCCTGCGCCGCCTGCACACCCTGATGGAACTGCCCGACACGGAAGAGGGGGACCGATGACCGCGAGGAAGTACCACTCGCGCGCTTCCATGTGCATGGACGACGACAACCAGGACATCCAGCCCGCAGACACCGAACGCGAAGTCGAAGAACTCCTGCGGGCCGAGGCCCGCGCCGTCAGCGACCTGGTATCCCTGCACGATACCGACGACTTCATGCAGCGCCTGGCCCGCCGCATCACGGAGAGGGCCAGCGAACCCCCGCGCGTCCAGCGCGAAGAGGTCTCGGACCCCGTACCGGTCACTGGGCCATCCCTACCACCGGTGGCCCCTCCCGCAACGCACTCGGCCGCATACCGCCATGACACCGTTCGTCCCGCCCTGCGCAGACCCAGGCGCCGCCGGCCCAGCCCCGTCGTACGACGCGACCCCACCGCACACCCCCAGGCCACCCGCGCCTACCTACGCAGCGTCTGCGAAGACGTCCTGCGCTCCGCCGACGTCGACCGCCTCGACCTGTTCGGCCACGACTACGAAGACGACGCAGCAGCACGCACCTTCGCCTGCCTGCTGTACATCATCGAACGCCGCAAGAGCGCCGTCTTCTGGTGGGGCTTCGCCGCCGGAGCCGGCGACCCCCTCGCCGCACACCTCCTGGCCACCTACTACGCCATCGACGACACGACCACACCCCAGGCCAGAGCCTGGCTCTGCTTCTCCCGCCTCCTCAACTACCACGCACCCCTCCACGCCCCCCGCCCCATACAAGACACAGCACGCCTCGCAGACGGCATGGCCCGCCCCTGGACCGACGAACTACGCAACTTCATGACAGCCGACCCACCACCGTTCCTCCGCCCATGACCCCAACCCAGCCACCCCGTCACCTCCAGGAGCCAGCGCCATGACCGCACCACCCCCGCCCCCCGACCCCCCACGGCGTCCGCGCCGCTCGCCCCACCGCGCCTACCTGACGCACCTGCTGCGGGGGCTGACGTACGGCACCGGCACCGCCGTCACCGGCCTCCTGGCCTACTGGATCCAGCAACGGATCTGATCCGGGCCCGCCAGACCACAGGGACCGCCCGGCACCGAACGAAGCCGTGCGGGCCCTGCGGGTCCCTCGCCCGGATGTCACGTCGCCCCGGGAGACGGTTGTCAGGCGCCGCAGTGGGTGTCGTTGTTGCGGAGGCTGTGGGTGGTGTCGTACGACCACCCCTGGGCTGGCTGGACATTCAGCGTCGGGTGGGGCTCGCGCGAGACATTGCACGTCACTCTCGTGGCACCGGAGCTGGTGGTGGAGGTCGGCGTTGACGTCGTCCGTGACAGTGCAGGTCGGTGATGGCATTCGGCACGCTGGCACCGGGCGCGCGCAGACATGTCGCCCATAGACGTCCCGGCCCTTGACGCTCGGGCCGGGGGCTGCCGATGGCGGGCGTCGTCGACGCCGTG
This sequence comes from Streptomyces collinus Tu 365, assembly GCF_000444875.1. Classification (NCBI taxonomy): domain Bacteria; kingdom Bacillati; phylum Actinomycetota; class Actinomycetes; order Kitasatosporales; family Streptomycetaceae; genus Streptomyces; species Streptomyces collinus. Next base: position 63,115 of record NC_022001.1, read on the forward strand.
GCCATATCCGCAATCGGCAGCGGCCCGCGTGGGTATGCTGATGGACGGTTGTTACTGCAGCCACCGTCAGCGGAGCCGGCCCGGACCCGTTTCTGCGTCTACGGCGGAAAGAAGTGGATGCTTCGTCAGTGATTTGACTCTTGTCGTCTGTCGGCGCGTTGGTCCGGGTCGTCGTGCCGCAGAAGGATTCGCTATGTCTCGCGACAAGACAGCGCGGCTGCGCATGGACTACACCGGTGAGCCATACAGCGCCGCTTTCCGCTGGTACCGCAGCCGCGGCCTGTTCAACGGGCTCGTGCCCGACGCCGAATCACCCCAGCAACAGGTGCTGGAAGCCTGCGTGCTCAGGTCACTGGCCCGGCCAGCCCCGTCAGGGCTCCCGCTTCTTGTCTCTTCAGGAACGGCCTTCGGCCTGGAAGGCGTCTCCCCGGACGTGGACACTTTGTTCCTGCGGCCGGCGGGTGACCTCGTCGCCCAGGTCCTCGCGCGTATCCTGCCGTCGGCCGCAGCCGCTGGCGTGGTGGGCGTGCCGGGGCTTCGTGCCCAGGTCAGCCGTCGTTCTGGCCTGACGGTGGGGCGAATCGGGGAACGTGCGGTGATTGAGGTCCAGCCGAGCCGCACCGGAAGCGTTCAGGCAGCGCAGGAGGATCTCCAGGAAGCCGCCGAGCTCGTCACGGCTGCTGGACTGACCCCGCTGTGGAGCAACACAGGACTCGCGGAGGGCGAGAGCGAGGCGTGGGACCGGCTTCGTGGGGAGAGCGCGGACGCGGCGTTGTGGAGCACGGCGCTGCGCAGAATTGGTCTTTTCGTCGCCGAGTCCCCGGACTGGACCCGGCGCGGCCCAGCTCCAGAGGAAGTGGCCGGGCCCAGGCCGGCGAGGATCCGCCCGCGTCCCGTCAGCCCCGGCAGCCGGGTCACCGGCGTGGTCGCTGTGACCTCCGGTTCGGGCCGGGGCGGTCTGGGCTGTACGACAGCGGCCGTGGCTCTCGCTGGAGCACTCGCACGCAGCGGCGCGGCCGTGGGCATGCTCGCCGGACAGGACAACCCAAATGGAGTCCTCTCCTTCCGTCCAAAACCCCGGGGCACGGCGCCCGACGGCTGGTACGACCTGGTGGCGATCGACGGCGGTGGCACCGTCCGAGCCTCCGCCGTGCCCCAGAGCGCGGACGCAAGCGAGATGATCGCCCGGGCACGCACCATGTTCGACATCGTGATCATCGACGCCGGGCACGGAGACTTTCCACACGGCCAGTGGACCGCCTTCGCCGACGTAACCGTGGCGCTGGTGCCCCACGAAGAGCGGCACTGGGCCGGAGCGCAGCTCGTCGATAGCCGTCCCGACCGCATCCGATTCCTCGCGTGGCTGGACGACGCGTTCAACCGGTTCAACCGCGCCGGCGGCCGCCGTACGGAGCAGCTTGAGAAGCTACTGGCGTTCCTCGACGAGGAATTCCTCTTCTACGTAACCGGCCGGGAAGCCGACGGTGACGCCGCGGTCTACGACGCCTCCGATCCCGAGGACGCCGAGCAGTGGTGGTCGTCCTACGCCCTCGCGGACCAGATTGACCCCGACGAGGAAGATGCCGACGAGGACGACGGCCTGTCGTTGCCCACCGAGGAGGAAGCGCCGTTTCTGGACGAGTGGCGGGCTGACTTTCTGTCGTTTCTGGCCGAAGAGGGCGCGCGCCGCCACGCTGCCATGTGGGCACAGGCGGCGGCACAGTGGGCCGACCGCAGCAAGGACCGCAACCTCAAGCGGCTCTGGCCCGGCCAGGGCGAAGGCACTGAGGTTGCGCAGGAGTTTGCTGTCGCCGTGGAGAAGGACGCGATCAGGGAATGGGGCCTGCATGTGTGGCAGTCGCAGTTCCCCGTGTGGGAAGCCGCGCGTAAGGCCGGCGACGACCTGCTGCAGCCGTGGGCTCACCTGCTGGAGACCGTTGCTCTGCCCCGCGACCCGAAAGAGATCGCCACCCACCTGCGCGGCCAACTGCGCGGTCTGCCTAGCACGCCAACCGTCGTGGCCCTGGCGCGTGCTGAGAACAGGCTCGGCTCGGACCAGTTGACGGCGGTGCGTGACGTGCTGATGGACGACGGCTACGCCGGTCTCGTAGTGCTCCCCGAACTGCCGGTGTTCTCCGAGTTGCCCAGCAACATCGGCCGAGTGGCAGAGCGGGCGGGCGAGGCGGCAGCCGCCGCGAACCGCCTCGCGCACGTCGTCACCAACACCCTGCGCGAGGTATCCCGCACACGAGGCTCCCGCCACTGACGGATACGCAAGCCCGCTTCGGGCGCGCAGCCAGGCGACGAACCTAGGTGGGGAATGTCGCCCGGCTGCAGCTCGGGTCGGGTGCGGTGGAAGCGGGCGGGGTCCCCACCGGCCGCCCGCGTCGCGGGCGACGTCGACGCCGACTTCGACCACGAGGTCTGGGCTGCTATCCATCCGACACCTACGACGACGAATGGGCGCTCATCGAGCCCCTGCTTCCGGTCCCGGCCTGCGAGACCCCCACCGGGGGACGCCCGGAAAAGCATCCGCGGCGCGAGATCGTCGTCGCGATCCGCTACGTCGTCGACACCGGCTGCAAGTGGCGGGCCCTGCCCAGCGACTTCCCGCCCTGGCGGACCCGCTACGGCTTCATGGCCCGCTGGGCCGCAGCCGGCATCGTCGGACAGATCCACTACCAGCTCCGCAAACGCATCCGACGCGAGATGGGCCGGGCGCCCGGCGCGGTTGCCACCGTCATCGACTCCCAGTCCGTCAAGGCCGCGGAGACCCTCGGCAGGGACAGCCGGGGCTACGACGGCGCCAAGAAGATCAACGGGCGCAAGCGCCACCTGGTCGTCGACACCAAGGGCCTGCCGCTGTTCGTCATGGTCACCCCGGCCGACATGACCGACCGCGACGCAGCGAAAGAAGCCCTTCGTCAACGGCCTCGAACGCGATCTCGCCGCCGTCACCGCCGGCCTCAAGCGTCAGATGTACGGTCGGGCCGGATTCGGCCTCTTGCGGAAACGAGTCTTGCTAGCGTCCTGACGAGCCTGTCACGAGCTCTGCTGGAGTCGCTCCGCAGCCTGAGCAGGGGTGTCGTAGTAGCCAGGCCGTGCCAGCAGGACCGAGCTGAAGTGGTAGCCCTGCTCTTCCTCGGGCTCATCGTCGGCTGCGAATGGACGCCAGAAGCTCAGCAGCAAGTCCGGGGCAATCAATGAAGCATCGTCGTCATGGTCTTCCTCGATCGAGGTGAACTCGCCCATGCGCTGGACAACCTCACGGGCCGGAAGCGCGAACACGTCCACACCCTGATACAACACTCGGTCCGTCTGGGACGACGGCCTTCCCAACTCGATGGCCTCAAGCATGTCTCGCATGCAGTGAATGCTGATCATCAGCCCGCTGGGACGGAAGACGTGCTGCCCCGGCCGATCAGACTCCGAGATCGCAGAGAGATCGCGGAGCGAGTCCAGCGCCGCGTTGGCCGCGTGCCGAGTCATGCCGATCTGCAACGGGCCAACGCCAGTCGGTGGGGCGAGGTCGAAGTCCATGTGGGCATGATCCCAAACAGGTCTGTCAACGAGTCACGAAGGGCCATCCAGTCCCGGCAGGTTGTAGAGCGTGAGAGCTCCACAGAAGTTGGACCAGAACCCGAGTTTGGGCAGCGTTTGTTGATCGCAGAACCAGAAAATGTCGATGAAAACTGACACCGGTCATCGGCAACTCGCTCCGCTGGTCGCTGGTTCGCGCCAGCCTCACCCGACCTTCTGCAGGGCGCGTTCGCGGCGCGCGGCGATGCTGGAGCCGGACTCCCTGCGCGCCATCCTGCGCAGCACGATCGGTGCCACGAGCAGGCCGAACACCGCCCAGGCGCCCAGTACGCCGACCGTCTCCAGGTGCCGCCATGATTCCCCGATCTCGACGGCCTCAGCGTCGGACGGCAGCAATGCGGAGCGCATACCCAGGCCGAGCCAGTAGACCGGGAATACCTGGGCGATCCACTGCAGCCACTCCGGCAGCGCGGTGACGGGGTAGAAGATGCCCGAGATTGCGATCATCCCGAGGACGGGCAGCTGGATCAGCCCCTGCGAGCGTGCGCTGGTGAACACCGAGCTGAGTATGGCGCCGATCGGCAGGGTGGCCACCATGCCGATCACCACGACCCAGGCAAGACCCAGCCACGCGTCCACACCGAGGTCGAGCCCGTCGACGAGGAACAGCCCGGGGATCAGGAAGATCATCAGGTCGGCGAGCAGTCCACCGGAGACCGAGAGGACCTTGCCGATGAGGTAGCCGACCATGCCGTGGGGGGTGGCCTTGGCGCGCAGGAGAGTGCCGTCCTCGCGCTCCGCAGTGAGCAGCTGGCTCATGCTGACCATGCCGAAGGAGGCGTTCATGCCCAGGATGCTCGGCAGCGCGAGGGTGCCGAGCAGCAGCCCTGTGCTCCCGAACTCCACGTCGCGCATGAACCACAAGGCGCCCAGCATCAGCAGTGGCCAGAGCAGGTGGCTGGACAGCTCCGCTCCGTTGGTGAACGACTGGCGCAGCTCGATCAAGCCGCGCGTCAGGCCGGCGCGTATCGCACAGGTCATCGTGAAGCCTCCGCCTCGTGCACGAGCGCCAGATACGTCTGTTCCAATGAGGCGCGGTGGACTTCGAGTTCGCTGATCTTCTCGCCGTGCTGCTGGAAGAGCGTGCGTACGAAGTCGGTCGACTGCGGCGTCGACCGGCTGAAGCGCTGCTCGCCGTGCCGCCACCGCACGCGGTCCTCGCCGGCGATCTGCCGGGCCAGTTCGTGCGGCGTGCCGTCGGCGACGATCCGCCCGCGGTTGAGGATCACGATGCGGTCGGCGAGCTTCTCCGCCTCGTCCAGATCATGGGTGGTCAGCAGGACCGTGGTGTCCAGGCGGCGCACCAGCTCGTGGAACTCGCGCCTGGCCTGAGGGTCGAAGCCGGTCGTGGGTTCGTCGAGGAACAGCACGTCGGGGCGGCCGACGATGCCCAGCGCCACGTCCATGCGGCGCCGCTGCCCGCCCGACAGGGTTCTGATCTTCTGGTCGGCTTGCGCGGTCAGGCCGACCGCGTCGACGAGCTCGTCCGGCTCCCACGGGGTGCGTGCGCAGCAGGCGTAGTAGGAGGCCTGGTGGGCGAGGAGTTCGCGGACCCGCCACTTGCCGTGGTCGCGCCAGGACTGGAGCATGACGCCCACCCTGGCGCGCCACCGCTCGTCGGCGTGTGCCGGGTCGGTGCCGAGCACCTGCACACGGCCGGCCGAGCGCAGGCGGAAGCCCTCGAGGATCTCGATTGTGGTGGTCTTTCCCGCGCCGTTTGGCCCCAGTAATGCCACCACTTCGCCTGACTGCACCCGGAACGTCACGTGGTGCAGGATGTCGGCGCTGCCATACCGCATACTTAGCCCCTCGACGCTCAGGGCGGCCTGCGTCACAGCTCGCCCCGTACCCGCTCGATGAGCTCGGCCCGGTCCACGCCCGCCAGGGTGAGGGCGCGCGGGACCGTGCCGACCTCCGCCTGGAGGACGCCGAGCAGCAGGTGGCCGGAGCGCAGGTCCTTCTTGCGGTGCATGGTGGCCATCCGCTCGATGGCGAGCTTGGACGAGGCGCCGAGCCGGGGGTGGCGCGTGGGTTCCTGGGTCGCCCGCGGCAGGTCGAAGTCGTCGAGCGATACTCCGGCTGCAGCCAGGCTGTGCGCGAACTCCCGGTGCAGGGCGTCCTTGAGCGTTTCGTAGCCGAGGCCGGCGGCGTATAGCGCGCGCTGTGCGTCGGTGCCGTCCTGGGCGGCCACCGCCAGCAGCAGGTGGTGCGCGTCGATGGTGGCCGAGCTGTCTTCTTTGGCTTCGACCTCGGCCTGGTCCATGACTGACTGGAGGTACGTGTCGAACTGGCTCATCCTCGCCTCCTCAATGTGACTCCGGCGGCGATGAGCCGCTTGGCGTGCTTCTTGTAGACCGCCTGGCGCGTGATGCCGAGTGCCTCGGCGACCTGCGGCCAGCCCCAGCCGGACCGCATCGCCTGTTCGACGGCGGCGTCTTCAAGCTGATCGGCCAGGCGGCGCAGGGCGGCGACGGCCGCAAGTGCGTCCGCGGGATCATTGCTGGACATAGAAGCAACCGTAGTTGACTAATCGAATCGAAGCAACCGAGGTTGCTAAACTTGCTCAGGCGGTCCGTAGCCGGGACGCGGCTACGCCCCAGGTTCGGCAGGCGCGGGTGCCTCCACACCGACGCCGCAGCCCTGACCGGAACTACGGCGCCGACGTGGTGACCGATCCAGGGCGGGCGTTACGTCCTACGCCGCGGCCGGATCGCGTCCCGGGACCCTGGCGACCGCGTCGACGCCGGGGTGGGCGTACCGAGGGGCGGGAGCGGGCCGGCAGCGCTACGTGTCCGTTCACCGCGGCTATAGAGACGCCGAGCCGGAAGGGGCCGGGGACGGTCTGGCCGCCCGAGTCGTAGGGCAGGACGTCCGGCGGGCTGGGGCCGTCGGCGGCGTACACGGCGCAGTCGGAGAAGAACGCGACGGGATACTGTCCGGTGGCGGCGGCGAGGGCGATCATCTTGCGGTGCATGTTGATCCGGGCCCCGGAGATCACGGCGGCGCGGATGTCGGGCCGCCAGGCGGGCCGGGCCAGGGCGGGCCAGGCCTGCCCCGGCCAGCCGCCGCGCGCCTTCTCCTGCAGGGCAGGCGGAGGCGCGCGTCATCTGCCGCTGGGGCGGTCGGCGGCTACTGGTCGGGGTGGACGGCTTGGACGCCGGTGCCCGCGTACGCCTTGGGGGTCAAGGTGAGCAGGAATCGTCCGCTGGGGTGGGCGGGGGAGGGTCGGGCGGCGTGGATGGCGTGGACGGCTGCCCAGGAATGTCCGAAGCGCAGCAGTTCGGTGGCGGTGACCGCGGCGTCGGTGTCGAACGCCTCGATGCGGATGAACCGCAGGCCTTTGATGTAGCCGAGCAGTCCGGGCCGTTCGGTGTCGCCGGCCGTCAGCGACAGTACGGGGGCGGACAGGTCGCCGAGTCCGCCGGAGGCCTGGACGTAGAACGCGGCGACCGCCTCGTTGAACGGGTCCTTAGGGTCGTACAACGCACCCGCGGTCGTGTGGTCCAAGACGACCGCGATCCCCGCCACTATGCGGCCGCCTGCGGGTGGTGCGCTGCGCCGCCCAGACGCTCCAGCAGGGCCTTGGCCTTCGCCTCGGCTTCCGGGCTCGGCGCGGTGCCGAGGGCGGAGGCGAGCTCAGCGCGGGCCAGCTCGGCGCGCTCGGCGTACTCGGCCTGCGTCGGAGTGCCCTGCGCGAGGTCCTCCACCAGGCCACGAATCGTGGTGCCGTGCTCGGCCGCCAGCTGGGCGAGCCGGTCCCGCGCGGCCGTGCTCACCTTGATACTCGTCTCGTCTGCTGCCATAGCACCACTCTACCGCGCTCCTCTACCGCGGGTAGAGGGTGTCAGCGGGCTGCGGTGACGGTGACCGGTACGTCGGGGCAGCGGCTGAGCTCCTCGGTGAGCGCGCTCTGTTCGGCCGCGTCGATGCTCAGGGCCCACCGGGTCTTGTCTGCGATCCAGTCGGTGACGTACTGGCAGCGGTAGCCGGCGGCCGGTGGCAGCCAGGTGGTGGGGTCCTGGTCGGCCTTGGACCGGTTGGAGGCCGCAGAGACGGCGATGAGCGCGCGGTCGTCGCCGAGGTCGTTGGCGTAGGCCTCCCGCTCGGCGGCGGTCCAGGCGGAGGCGCCGGAGTCCCATGCCTCGGCGAGCGGGACGAGGTGGTCGATGTCCAGGCCGCTGGGTCCGTGGATGTACCGGTCGTCATACGGGCTGTACCACTCTCCGCCGCTCAGCTTGCACCCGGCGCCCTGCTCCGGGGCGATCACGGCCTCGGCTTTCAGCACCTCTGCGCGTGTATTGCAGCCGTCCTTGTCGGCGTCCACCCAGTGCTTGAACTTCGTCCGCTCGTATCCCGTGCGGTCCTCATCGCGTACGGGGAGGCCTGCGAGGGCATCGCGGACGGGCACGGTCACGGTGTCACCGGGCGCGGCGTGCGCTGCGAATGCGGTGGCCGGCGCGGCATGAGCAGCGGCAGGGATGAGCAGCGCGGCGACGGCGGCGGCTGCGGAGGCGGTGCGGACGAAACGCACAGGACGGCATCCTCTCGAAGATCACGAACTGGTCGTGATCTTCGTAGCGTCACCATGCCGCGCCGCGCCCGGTGACGGGCTCTGGCCCTACCCGATCGGGCGGTAAGTCGGAATTTCAACGGTGCTGTTTGAGTCAGCGCCATGACCGCACCACCTCCGCCACCCGACCCAACACGGCGCTCCCACCGCTCGCCCCACCGCCCCGTGCCTACCTGATGCACCTGCGGCGCGGGCTGGCGTACGGCACCGGCACCGCCTTCACCGGCCTGCTCGCCTACTGGATCCAGCAACGGATCTGATCCCAGGCGCACCAAACCAGCGGGCCCGCCGGGCACTGCACCAAGCCGCACGGGCATTGTGGCCCCTCACCCGGACGTCACCCCGCCCTGGGAGGCGATCCTCAGGCGCCGCAGGGAGTGTTGTTGTTGCGGAGGCTGTGGGTGGTGTCGTTGAGCTGGTAGGAGCGCAGATCGCTGATGGTGCCGCCCTCGCGGCCGACACAGACGTGCCGGCCGAAGTAGTTGTCCTTCTGGTAGATACGCGCGGTGCGGCTGCTGTTGTTGATGACGGAGCTTCCCTTGCCGCGGATGTAGTCCGGCAGATGTCGCACGGACCCGTCGACGGCGCGCTTGACGTAGGGCTGGCCGTTGAAGTCGATGTCGGGGTAGATGCACACGAACCCCCGCGGGCAGGCGATCTGGTCCCGCGACACCGAAGGGGTCGTGGCGTGAGCGGACGCGAGGCCGAGCAGCGATGCGGCCAGGACGGTCGGGACCGCGGTGGTGAGCAGCGTGGCCGCTCCCGTGCGCAGGCGCCGTAAGCGTGGAAGTGTCATGACCTCCGCCTGTCCGGGCGGAACGCTTCGCCATTCCGCTTGCCGCCGCCATTCATCCAGACGAGCGAGTCGGCGGCCACCAGAGCGAATGAGACCCGCGCAGCTACTCCGTGGTCAGCTGAAAGCAGGGCTTATGCCAGCGGGCCTCGCACCAGGAGAAGACGCGGGACGCCGCCAGACCGAGCGCGATCACCCCGAGCAGCCACGGGCTGGCCGGGACGCGCGCAGGCTGTCGTTCATACCTTTCGCCTTTCCAGGCCGGCAAACACGGTCCCGCGGGCCGTGCCACCCGCGACGCGCGGATGATCAACCGCGCTGTAGGCCGACCTCCGCACGGCCCGCACTAGGCGGTCGGCCTAGTCGGGGATGCCGAGTGCGGTGTCGGGCCGGCAGTGGACGCACGCCGGTACCTGCCGCCGCAGGGCGTCGAGTGCCTGCTCGCGTGTCGCGGGGCGGCAGCGCCCACTCTTGGCTGCGGCCCAGCAGTCGCCGGTGTGCACGGCGTCGATGTTGCTGCGGTTGAGCCCGTGCTGGATCAGCCACTCCGGCTGCGGCGGCCGCATTTCTTCGCCCTGCCGCCGCTCGTGTTCTCGCCGTTCCCCCTCGGTGGTCTACCGGTCGATCAGGGCAAGCTGCCGCGCACTCTGCCCTCGTAGGCCGCCCACGCCTCGAACAACGACCTCACGCTTTCCCAGCCCGGGTATGCAAGGTGGAGCTGTCGTAGCGCTTGCTGGCCACCACGGTCACCGTTCCTGCGCCACCCTGCCCCTACGTGGCTGAAACCGATCAAAACGGGATGCAATCAGTGCGTCGGACGTGTTTGTATGCGGCCAACGCGACGGGGGCGTAGCTGAGTTGACCGGTAGGCCCTTGTCGAACGTGGGTCAACACAGGGGGTACAAGTTGAAATTGAGAGCGCTGATCACAACGGGGGCTGTGGCGCTGGGGCTGCTGGGAACGGCTGCCGCTCCGTCAGCTGTGGCCGATCAGCCCAGTCCCGGACAGCTGCGTGTCACCGTTGGTCCGGCTCGGTCCCAGGTGAACGGATTCGCAGCCGGGCCGGCATCCAATGCCACCTGCACCGTCAACAAGATCACGATCAACCGCTTCAGCGAGTGCGAGTGGGTGACCATCCACGTCGACGTCATCAAGGTCATCGACGGGCGACCCGTCATCGAAGGCACCGTCGACTTTGACGTCAAGCACCAGATGACCCTGAAGACGAACTCCGCCAACTGGTCGGAGAAGTTCCACGTCTCCAAGGCGCGCACTACGCGCGCGGGCAAGGGCGTTGCCGTCAACATCGCCGCTGCTTCGGGAGGCGGCACCAAGGCCAGCGTCCACTTCTCGCAGGGCCACATCCTCAGCAGCGGTGCGGCGGATGGCAGCGTCGGCTACAAGACCAGCATCCCTCCGAAGAAGATCAACCCGAAGGCGAAAACCAAGTACACCTACACCTTCACCAAGCCCGGCTACACCCCGGGCACCGTCTCCTACGACTCGGCCGTCTACCGCTGCGACAACTACTACGGCAGCAGTCGAACCAGCCGGGCCGGCTGCGCCATCCCGGAAGTCCCCACCGCCGTGAGCATGGTCGGCCTGGCCCGCATCGACGAAGGCATCCGCAAGCTCCGTGCACGTGGCGGCCACTACGGTGATCCCAACGGCGGCAAGCCGCTGCACTGGATGATCAACAAGCGGCAGGAGGACGCGAACCGGAAGGCGGTGTGCCCGCGTACCGCACCGCCGGACATGCAGCGCGCCGGTCGTACCTCCTGCGACGAGTACCCCTTCGCCTCCTCGTATGAGGGCGGCACGCATCTCCACGCCAACCAGCGGGAGATCACCTGGGTGAAGGTTCAGGAGAACAAGTCCCAGGGCGGACGCATCACGGCGTGGCGCGGCCAGATGCACGTCATGGACCACGACCCCTTCTATGTGATCGCCTAAGCGCGGCTAGACTCACCGCCAGACAGGTGCCCCGCATCCCGGTGTGTTCGGGAGCGGGGCACTCTCTCCGTTGAAGGAGGGTCCCCATGCTGATCCGTGAAGCTACGTTCACCGTCGATCTTGGCGAGCACGGCTACCTCATCGGCTTCGACGACGACTATGACTTCCCGCACGAGATGCCGTTCGGCTGGCGCTGCGGCCCGGCCACGGACGCCATCGCGGTCGTCCTGCCCACCACCGACACCGGTCCCTTGCAGATGACCGTTCAGGTGCACGACCGCCCGCCCGGCCCCGAGCCCGGTGACGGATGGGAGCCGGCGGAGGAGATGAGCCTGCTCGCCGACGTTCCCACCCTCTACCTCGCCACCATCGGGCAGGGCGACTTCTGGGACGCATGGCCCGAAGAGCAACCGCCCCTTGAGGCGCCGCCACCGGCTGCCGACAGCGGTGGCTGGGTCCGCATGCGCCTGTACTGCCACGTCGACGACCCCGAGCCGGGCATCGGCGACCACGGGGAAAGGCACCTGGTCCAGCTCTGGCCGGCCCCCCAAATGCCTCCCGTACACCCCGACATCAGTGAGACGGACCGGCAGGCACGAGCCGACTACGCCGCAGATAGGGCCAAGCCCTTGGAGGACTACACCGCCACGTTCCCCTACCCCTACGGCGATGAAACCGACTGATGTCCGCGACGTGGGCGGTTCCACGTTCTGTTTCCTTTGGTGAGGTTCATGGTCGGGTCGGTGTGGAAGGCCGTCGAACCCGCCGGGTGGGACGTCCCGCGGGAGACCCGCCCGCGGCTGTGCGGCGAGTGTGGCGGTAGGTGACACCGGCCGCTGAGCCGGCGAAACGATGGGCCTTCCCACCCGGGTGGGAAGGCCCATCTGCCATGCCCAGTTTGTGTGCGGGCCAGGGCCCAAGGGGTGAGGTGCCGTTGTGGCGGTCGACCTGGCGGCTGGCGCGCTCGCGGTTGAGGAAGGGGCGATGAGCCATGACGCCGCAGTCTGACAGAGGAGACCGGCATCCCCTGTCCCGTCGTCAACCCAGCGACGGGTGAGCGGACCGCCACAGCACTGCGCGACGCGGGGCCTGCCAGGCTGGAGGGTCCGGATGGCCGGCCTAGTCGGGGATGCCGAGTGCGGTGTCGGGCCGGCAGTGGACACACGGCGGTATCTGCCGCCGCAGCGCGGCGAGTGCCTGCTCGTGTGTCGCGGGGCGGCAGCGTCCGCTCTTGGCTGCGGCCCAGCAGTCGCCGGTGTGCACGGCGTCGATGTTGCTGCGATTGAGACCGTGCTGGATTAGCCACTCCGGCTGCGGCGGCCGCCGCTCCTCGCCCTGCCGCCGCTCGCGTTCTCGCTGTTCCTCCTCGGCGATCCACCGGTCGATCAAGGCAAGCTGCTGTGCACTCTGCTGCTCGACGACGCGGCGGGCGAACCGCAGCGTGTCCAGACGTGAGCCCGGATGGTCCTGGTCCACCTCCCCGCTCCTCCCTGTACGGCCCGTGTATCCGCTTGCCGTAGAATTCGAACACATGCTCTAGTTCGAGTATGCATCGCGTTGACCACCTCACCGACACCCAGGAGCGCGTGCTGCGCTGCATCCGGCAGTCGATCGCCGACCGCGGGGAAGCGCCCACGGTGGCCGAGATCGGGGCAGCGGTCGGCATGCGCAGCCGGGCCTCCGTCCATTACCAGCTGGTGGAGCTGGAGACGAAGCGCGCCATCGTCCGCGAGCCCGGCCGCTCTAGAGGGATCAGGCTCGCGTGAACGGCGCCGGCCGCTACCACCTGCTGCTCACCAGCGACGGCCGGCCGGTCCAGCACGGCTGGTGGTCGAACGAGGCGGTGGCGCGCGACAAGTGCCGGCGCTGGATCGGCTCGGTCGGCACTATGCCGACGCCTCGCGTCACCCTCACTGACGAGGAGACGGGCACCGTGCTGACGGCCTGGCCCGAGACGTCGTAGCTCTCTGCCATGCTGGCGCGGACGAAGGGGGACCCCATGGCCCATCGCCCGCGCCCGAGCCGTGAGCGCGCTCTCAGGCAGATCGAGCGGCACGCCTTTGAGGTTGGCCCGGCCCTTCCGGCCCGGCGGCTGACGCCCGTCGAGCAGCAGTTGCTCGACGGGACGGCATCGGTGGTCACGGACATCGAGCCGTTGGCAACAACGCTGCACCAGGTGGCTCCGGCGGTAGATGAGTACCGCCTGCGCACGCGCTGACCCAGGGGCCGCTTCGCCTACTCGGCCGGGTCCTCGTCCGTGTGCCGGACTGCTTTCTTCACAGCCTGCTCCAGCTCGTAGCGATTGACACCCGCCGCCGCGGCGTGTGCGGTGATGGCCGCCTGCGCGGTCTCCGATGCTTCGCGCCAGCGGCGCCACTGGGCGTCGTACTCCGTCCCGGTGAGGCCCGCGAGCTTCGCGCGTTCCTGCTCGGCGGATCGTTCCAGCATGATCAGTTCATCGGGGACCTCTGCCACAGGCACGGATCCTAAGCAGCGCGCGCGACGCCTGGCCCATCTGGCCCGCCGACCGATCGGGTGGAGCCTCGTGATCATCGGCGGCGACGACGTCTGCGGCGACAGCTCTGATCACCATGCTCCGGGTTCGGTAGCTGGGGACATCTGGCCCGAGGCCTCATGGCACAGGACGATGTCCGGGGCGGCCACCTTTTCGGCGCTGTGGCACAGCTGGCGCATCTGCCGAGGACAGGGCTGAGGGCGAGGCCGCGGGGAACCGTGGGCGCCTGATGGTGGTGTCGTGTCCTCGGATGGTGCCGGTGGGTCCGCGCACACTGACCGTGCGGCCGCTCATGGCTCACCACGCAGCACGTTCCTCTTCGCACAGACGCCATGCCGAGGCCAGACGCCCGAATTCGTGCGGAACCGGCCATACAGGACTTTGCAATCTCTTTACGGTGGCGGTGGCGAAACATTGGGCAACTGCTGCCCCTCCTCTGCCGGTTCGCTGTGCTTTCTCTTGAAGGCGTGTTCCTAGGGTCAGTGCAGTCCCCCGGAAGTCCGGTTCACGGACTTCCGCCTCCCCACTGATCTGGAGATGTCTGATGCGTGCTCTGCCCCGTCGTGCCGCTCTCGCTGCTCCCGCCGCCGTCATGCTGTTCGCCCTCGTCGCCTGCGGCGGCGGCTCTGATTCCGGCACTGCAGTGGTGGCAGGCCTACTGGAGTCACCGTCGCGAGCGCACGACCGCGAATGTCCCACCCGACGAGCGACCCCCCGCCGGATCATGAGCCTCTGCAGGGCGGCGGCGGCGCGTGCGGTGCGCGGGTCGCCGAACCGCGCTGGGCTGGCGAGTACAGCAGCATGCCGATCGCCCGCATCACGCTCGCCGAGGACACCACTGACGTAAGGCGACCATCACGGGTCAGAAATCCGGCGGAACGTCTGCGTATACCGTGTCAGCGAACCGGATCATCTCCTGCGGACGGATCTTCGCCAGCACCGGGAGAGGCGTCAGCCATGACCCCCGCGAGAACGCCGTCCCCAACAAATGGCCAGCCCGCGGCAGACCGACTGCCTTCGCCACCTCGGTCAGCGCCTGTGCCTGCAGGTCCGTGTCGGGGATGGTGCGAGCTGTCCGCTCGATGTTGGTGGCCAGTGTACGGGCCCATGTGTGGTCGCCGGCCTCGGCTATCGCCTTGGCCACTTCGGTCAGCGTCTGTGCCTGCGGGCTCGGGTGGGTGATGGTGCGGGCGATCTGCTCGGCTCGGGTGTGATCCCCGGCTTCGGCCAGTGCCTTGGCCACTTCGGTCAGCGCCTGTGCCTGCCGGTATGGGTTGGTGATGGTGTGGGCGATCTGTTCGGCCTCGGTGGCCAGTGCATGGGCCCATGTGTGGTCGCCGGCCGCGGCTATCGCCCTGGCCACTTCGGTCAGCGCCTGTGCCTGCGGGCTCGGGTGGGTGATGGTGCGGGCGATCTGCTCGGCTCGGGTGTGATCCCCGGCCTCGGCCAGTGCCTTGGCCACTTCGGTCAGCGCCTGTGCCTGCGGGCTCGGGTGGGTGATGGTGCGGGCGATCTGCTCGGCTCGGGTGTGATCCCCGGCCTCGGCCACAGCCGTCGCCAGCCCGGTCAGCGCCTGTGCCTGCCGGTATGAGTCGGTGATGGTGTGGGCGATCTGTTCGGCCTCGGTGGCCAGTGCATGGGCCTGGGTGTGGTTCCTGGCCCTGGCCATCGCCTTGGCCACTTCGGTCAGCGCCTGTGCTTGCTCGTGCGGGTGGGTGATTGTGCGGGCGATCTGCTCGGCGTCGGTGGCCAGTGCACGAGCTCGGGTGTGGTTCCCGGCCTCGGCTATCGCTGTCGCCACCCCGGTCAGCGCCCATGCCTGCAGGTACGGCAGGTACGGCAGGTACGGGTGGGTGATGGTGCGGGCGATCTGCTCGGCCCGGGTGTAGTTTCCGGCCTCGGCCACCGCCTTCGCGACCTTGGTCAGCGCTTCTGCCTGCAGGTCCGGGTGGTTGATGGTGCGGGTGATCTGCTCGGCCTGGGTGTGGTTTCCGGCCTCGGCCACCGCCTTGGCCACCTTGGTCAGCGCCCGTGCCTGCCGACCCGGGTGGGTGATGGTGTGGGCGATCTGCTCGGCTCGGGTGTGATCCCCGGCTTCGGCCACAGCCGTCGCCACCCCGGTCAGCGCCTGTGCCTGCTGGTACGGACGAGTGATGGTGCGGGCGATCTGCTCGGCGTGGGTGGCCAGTGCACGGGCCTGGGTGTGGTTTCCGGCCTCGGCCATCGCCTTGGCCACCTCGGCCAGCGCTTCTGCCTGCAGGTCCGTGTCGGTGATGGTGCGGGCGATTTGCTCGGCCCGGGTGTGGTTTCCTGCCTTGGCCATCGTCTTGGCCACTTCGGTCAGCGCCTGTGGCTGCCTGCTCGGGTGGTTGATGGTGCGGGTGATCTGCTCGGCTCGGGTGTGATCCCCGGCTTCGGCCACCGCCTTCGCGACCTTGGTCAGCGCTTCTGCCTGCAGGTCCGGGTGGTTGATGGTGCGGGTGATCTGCTCGGCTCGGGTGTGATCCCCGGCTTCGGCCAGTGCCTTGGCCACTTCGGTCAGCGCCCGTGCCTGCCGGGATGGGTGGGTGATGGTGCGGGCGATCTGCTCGGCTTGGGTGTGATCCCCGGCTTCGGCCACAGCCGTCGCCACCCCGGTCAGCGCCTGTGCCTGCTGGGCCGGGTCGGTGATGGTGCGGGCGATCTGCTCGGCGTGGGCGGCCAGTGCACGGGCCTGGGTGTGATCCCCGGCCTCGGCCATCGCCTTCGCCACCTCTGTCAGCGCCTCCGCCAGCGGGCCCGGGTGGGCGATGGTGAGGGCGATCTGCTCGGCGTGGGTGGCCAGTGCATGGGCCCATGTGTGATCCCCGGCCTTGGCTATCGCCTTGGCCACCTTGGTCAGCGCCTGTACCTGCAGGTCCGGGTGGGTGATGGTGCGGGTGATCTGCTCGGCTCGGGTGTGATCCCCGGCTTCGGCCACAGCCGTCGCCACCCCGGTCAGCGCCTGTGCCTGCTCGTGCGGGTGGGTGAGGGTGTGGGCGATCTGTTCGGCGTGGGTGGCCAGTGCACGGGCTCGGGTGTGATCCCCGGCCTCGGCCATCGCCTTCGCCACCTCTGTCAGCGCCTGTGCCTGTCGGCCCGGGTCAGTGATGGCGTGGGCGAGTGCTTCGGCGCGGTGGGGTTGGCCAAGGATGGCCCATACGGCGGGGAGTTTGACGGGGATGTGGGTGTTGCGGGATTCGAGGTGGCCGCGGTGGTGGGACAGCCGGGCAAGGGCATACAGGTCCGGGTCCGGGCTTTTGAGGAGCAGGTCCTGGCAGATTCTGATCTCGGTGAGGGCGGCGGTGTCGCCGCCGGTCAGGTCGAGCATCCGGTCGTGGCGGGCCGGGTCAATGGCCAGGGCGGTCAAGCGGCGAGTGTCGCCGGCGGTGGCCAGCATGCGGGGGTAGCCGGTCAGGAGGTATTCGGGGGTGTGCAGCGGCCACGACGGTTGTTCGCCTGTGGGGGTGCGGTAGTTCTCGGCCCAGGCGTGGAGCCGGTCGCAGTAGTGGGCCAGGCGATCG
Source organism: Streptomyces collinus Tu 365 (assembly GCF_000444875.1). Taxonomy (NCBI): domain Bacteria; kingdom Bacillati; phylum Actinomycetota; class Actinomycetes; order Kitasatosporales; family Streptomycetaceae; genus Streptomyces; species Streptomyces collinus. The sequence goes on from NC_022001.1 coordinate 80,088, forward strand.
GGACCTAGGTAGTGGCAGGCGGCATTGTGCAGTTCCTCGTGGCCGAGCAGGTACACCTGGCCTGCCTCGTCCTGCCCGACGGAGGCGAGCCGGCGGGTGAAGGTCCGCCCGGCCACGGTGTGGAGGATGTCCTCCACGGTCACCAGGTCCGCGCCGGTCAGCTCCCGCAGGTCAGGGCCGGACAGGCCGCCGCGGGCGGCGGTCAGCAGGCCCAGTAGATCCTTCTCGGTGGGGCTTCCTTTGAGGAGGCGTTTGAGTTCGGACTGGCCCAGGCGTTGCAGGTCCCGGGCATGGGGGGAGGCGCCGAGCAGGCGGATGATGCCCGGGTCATGCAGCGGGTGCCAGTCGGGTACGTCGTCGGGGATGGGCGGGTTGGGCCGTCCGGCGACGATGACCCGCATCCCGTTAGGCGGCCGGCCGGGCAGCAGTCCGGCGATGCTGTACGCCCCTGGCCCGGTGGTGACACCGCGGTCTTCGTCCAGCCCGTCTACGACCAACACCAGTCGGCTGCCTGCCTCCAGGCAGGCAGTCGCGGCATCGGTGAGCAGATCCAGCAAGGCCGCTTCACGGGCCGCCTCGTCTCCCCCGACCGGCAGGTCCAGGCCGAGCAGCACGCACAGCTGTTCCGTCAGCGCGGTAGTGAATGCCTCCCGGGTGTCTTGTGAGGCGAGCCGGGCAGTGATGAAGAACGACACCAGCTGCACGCCGCGGTCCGTCAGCGGCTTCGGCGGGTTGAGTACGAAGGTGGACAGCAGGGCGGACTTGCCCGCCCACGGCCCGGCCCGCCACCACACATACGGGCCGCGCTGCTCCTCCAAGCAGAAGGCGGCGAGCTCGGCCAGCTCGGCGTCCCGGTCCCGCAGCCGGGGCGGCGCGATCCGTTCCACCTGCCGCCGGTATGCCGAGCGCACCAGCCGCGGCACGGCAGAGCCCCCGTACTGGTGGATCGTCACAGACCCCGTGACCTTGTTGAAACTGGTACCGCCGCCCTCTTCAGGAGCGTGCGCCAGGAAAGAGTCAGCCGGACATGCAGGCAGCCGCGACGCCGCGGCTATGCCACCGGTGGTGCCGGGTGCGGTCAGGGGCGTGACCGGCCCGGCCCGGAAGGGTCCGGCCGCTGCCCCGCAGCGCTACCGTCCATATTCACGTCTCCGGCGATCTGCCCGAAGGCGATCCCGTTCCCACTGGCCTGGGCGTGGGCGTCTCCGGTGAACACCCTCGAACCGCCGCCGGTCACCACCGACGTACCGCCGGCCGTCTCCGCTGCCTGCAGTTGGGCCACCAACTCAGAGACCGTCTGGCCGAAGACGTCGTCCTTGCGCGCCGCGGCAGTGACCGCCAACTCCACCTGCTGACGGGTCAGCTCGCTGACCTGCCCCTCCTCGGTAGCGGCCTCCTCGGCCAGATCATCCAGAACGGGGTGCGCGCCGAGCTTGGCCGCGACCGTGGTGTGCAGCCTGTCCAGACTCGCATCGATGGCCGTATCCACAACGGCATCCACAGGGCCGGCCGCTCTGCGGGCCTTCCGCACCGCCCATGCGATCACGTACCCAGCCACCACTCCAGCTTCGATCACCATGCGACCCGCACCCTTCCCCCGAAACGCTCATCCCCCTCCATCATGCCCAACACGCAACCACAGGGGTGGAATTCGCCGATTCCAGCTGTCGACAGCGCAGCGGGCTGGAGGCCTGGCCGCCTTGACACCGCCCGCTCGAGGTACGCGATATGCACGGTTCAGTTCAACCCACCCGCGCCGACGGGTGGGGTCACCGGTGACCCCGCCGTCCCTGCAGTCGTGGTCCGTCTGGCAGTGGTCACTGCGCAGGCTCGGACAGTGTCTGCCCAGTCGAGTCCGAGGCCAGCGAGCCGCTGCAGCTGCTCCGCGCTCAGCCCGGCTCGCCGAGCCTTGGTGTTGGACAGGAACACCCCCAGCCTGACCTCTGCACGGTCTGGCAGAACCTCTACATGCCCTCTGGAGACGGTCACAGAGCCGGTGCGTGCCTTGTATTGCGCGAGGGCTGCGCACCCCCGCTCGAAGGCGGCAGAGCCGCCCCTGGCGGCCTTCCTGGGCGCCTCCTGCGTCTCGGGTGGCAGTGGTGTGACGTCCAGGCTGCCGAGGCGTTCGCGCTGGCCCGGCTTGAGTCCCTGCCAGATGACCTGCTGGCGCTGCCGTTGAAGCCAGCGGCCTACGTCGATTCCGTCCGCGGTGACTCCGGGCACGATTTCCTCGAGCCCGGCTCCCGTCGCGACGAGCCCGGCTACGGCGGTGTAGGTGCGTTGCCAGTCGACCGCCCACCCCAGGGCGCTGGGGTTCCAGTCGGGGTCGATCGCGGCGAGCTGCGCCGCGCGCCGTCGGGCTACGGCCTGGTTCTTGCCGAGGCCGTTCTTTTTGCGGCAGTTGGCGAGCCATTGTCCGATGGGTTTGTCGAGCATGGTGGCGGTGGCGGGGGCGGCCAGTGTTCCGGTCTCAGCGTAGTAAGCACGGGCCGCGGACAGGTTCTCCTCCCAGGCCGCGTCGGCCGGGTCCCACACCATGCCCAGCTCGTCCAGGTCCGCCGCCCGCTCCGCGGCCATCCTGCCCGCCACCAGGGCCCTGCGTTGGTCTGCCAGCCAGCGGCCCAGCGGAAACGAGTGCCCGGCCGGCATCAGCTCCCGGTGTCCGTACGGCACCGCCAGATGCCCCATCCGCTCCCGGAACGCGACCGCCGCCTGGTGCCCGGCCTTCCAGTTCGCGTGCTCGGGCTCGATCAGGTTGTAGCGGATCATGCGTGCGATCAGTGCCGGGTCGCGGTGGCTGCCGAACCGCAGCAACAGCCGCCGCTCGTCCTCGCCCTCGTCGGGCGCTTCACCGAGGAACGACGGCAGTGTGCCCGTTACCGGTGAATTCTCTTGCGGAATAGCGAGCATTTCCACGGCGCGTTCATCGTGCGCGCGGAGCCCGTTCAAAACCCGAATCAAGGGCCGATACGAAGCCGAGTACGGCATGTCTTCTTCCGTCTCGCCCGGGCTCAGGAAAATCGGCACGACCAGCGTCGCAAGCTTTCCTTGTCCCGGTGTCTGCCGGAGTGCTCGGCCGATGGCCTGGACGATGTCGACCGCGGAGCCTTTAGGGTCGATGAGGGCGACCGAGTCCACCGCTGGGCAGTCGACGCCCTCGCCCAGCACCCGGCAGTTGGACAGCACCGCCCGCCCGGCCCGCCCTCCGAACTGCGCCAGCCGGTCCGTGCGTACGTCGGCGTCGTGTTCCCCGGACAGCCAGGAGGCCCATACCCGTTCCGGGTGCCGGCCGGGGTCTTCGGCGTGCAACCGCTTCGCGGCTCGTCCGAGTCCTTCGGCGAAGGCGCGTGCTTCGATGGTGCGGTGGTGGAAGGTGATGCACCGCGTCAGATCGTGCGCGGCCATCGTCTCCAGAAGTGCGGCCTGGAGCACCGCGAGCCGTTCCCCGCGCACCTCCTCCGACTCCCGCTCTGTGCCGTACAGCCGCTGCGGGGTGAGGCTGGGATCCCGCAGTTCCGCGACCACGACCTGGTACCGCGCAAGCAGCCCCCGAGCGATCGCATCCGACAAATCAAGCTCGAAGAGAACGGGCCCAAAAATCGCCTCGTCGTCCATCGAACAGGCCATCTCTTCCGGCAGCCGGTCCACCGCCACCGAAGCCGCCGGCTCCCCGGACCGCTCAGCAGCCGTAGAAGCCTCACCCGGGCCGCCCGCCGCGCCCGCTTCTTCTCCTCCGGGCCGCTGCGCGGCCGCAGTCGCCTCGCCGGCTTCCTCCCGTCGCCACCGCGGCCGCGCGGGCCGTTCCTCCCAGATCCGCGGCGTCGCCGTCATGTACAGGCGCCGCATGGCGGGCAGCAGCTCCTGGTCGTGTACCGCCGCCCACGCCTTCGCGAACGAACCGCTGGTCCGGTGGGCCTCATCGACCAGCACCACGTCCCACACATCCATGGGTAGCCCGTACTCGCCCCGGTGCGCCTCGATCAGCACCGGCAGCGAGGCGTAGGTGGCGAACACCGTCACCGGCCCCCGCCCATGCCACAACCCCAGCTGCGGCGCACTCGTCGTCGCCCGCACTCCCAGTGTGAACAGGCTCGGGTCGTCGTCCAGCGAGCACACCGCAACCGCCGGCCCCGCATGCCCGAACGCCCGCCACTCCCTGACGGTCTGCGCCAGCAACGCCAGGGTCGGCACCAGCACCAGGACCCGGCCATCCGGCACCAACCGCTTCACCGCGGCCGCACCGATGAACGTCTTCCCGGTACCGCAGGCACTCACCACCGTGCCGCGCAGACCCTGCGGCGGAATCCGTTTGCCCGGCGGAATATCGAGGCCTTTCACGATGGCTTCCACGGCCTCGATCTGGTGCGGGCGAAGAGAGAATGATTCCGTCATCGTCGAGGGCGTCCGATCCGGGGGAGATACAGGCTGGCATCCACTCGCGATACTACCCGCTGCATCATTACGAAGCACAGGCGGGATGCATCTACACAATAGTACGGCCGGAAAGAACCCTCACGCATGCCAGTCATGTGCTACGTTCCCCACGCCGTGCAGTCGGCCTTACCATCCGGGATGATTGCGATCGGTTGCTTCTGACGTGCCGTCCGGTGACAGCAGGTCAGTTTCCAAGTCCAGGCCGGCAGCCCCCTTTAAGCCCGGCCTCGACGGGAGGCAGTAGGCCACGGTTCGTGATCCTACCCGCCAGCAGAGTTGATGCAGCCTCACCCCTGCTGCTGCCCGGCGAAGCCGGCAAGGGGCGGGAGCGCAGCGGACGCCCCCGCCCGGGTCGCGCAGCGACCCGGGCCCAAGGATTGGAGCGAAGCGGAAATCCGAATTCACGCGGAGCGTGAATTCCCCAACACGCGGAGCGGGTTGAGGGAAAGTGCGAAGCACTTTCCCCGAATTCGCGAAGCGAATTCCGTTGCTCCGCGCGCAGCGCGGAGGGACCCGCTCCGCGGGG